>WJKG01000281.1 GCA_014729205.1 candidate division GN15 bacterium
CGGTTTGACCTGACGAAGGGCGAAGAAGAGCCAGATGGCCAGCACAGGCATGGTAATCAGGATGTTCGGGCGGGTTATGGCCGCGAGTCCAAAGAGGAGGCCGGTGAAGAACCACGTTCCCAGCGATGTGGATGTCCGGTATCTGACCAGCCGATACATGCCCCAGACGGTAAAGAACAGAAACAGCACTGGAATGAGAAACATGCTCTCATAAAAGATCAGCACCCCGTAGAGGGCGTACATGAAGCCGGCCACGATGGCGGTTCGCTGATTGAACAGATGCTCGGCCAGGAGGAAAATGAAAGCGCCAGTTCCAAACGCGAGCAGAACCTGCAGGAGTTTGGCCCACAGGATAGAGCCACCTGTTATCCAGGCCAGGAAGGCGAGGAAGTAGGGATAGAGCGGGCCGCGGAACCAGGTACCCTCACCCCAGAAGGACTGATTCACTATTTGCAGGGCCCATTCCCAGTGCCAGCGCTCATCGACCATCGGGACCGTGAACCCCGGCTGGAAACTGAGCTCAATGACATAAAGTAAACGCACCAGGGCGGCCGCGGAGGCCACGATCAGCATCCATCGGTTCTCCCGGGCCCATTGTTCGACTCTCTCAAGCATCGTCAGTTGTTATACACGCTCCTTAGCGCTTGGAAGAGAACCCTCGCAAAGCCATCCAGGCCAGCATTGATGCCAAGGCTGCAAACGCGATGAGCGACAGCCATGGCCCGAAGGCGCCGGTCAGGGTGTTCATCATTCCCTCATGGCCGTCGTAGAAATCCGCATAGGACGTCCAGGAGCCGATCATGAAGGCTACCAGAACGCCGACGAGCGCATCGCCAGCGACGATACCGGATGCGAACAGGACGCCGCGAAGGCTGCGTGCTTCCTTGACTTTGATCGACCGCGCCGTGCGCTGCATCATGAACGCAATCAAACCGCCGGCCATTATTGGTGTCGACAGCGACAGGGGGAGATATAACCCGATTGCGAACGGTAGCGACGAAATCCCCAGCAACTCCACCGCAAGAGCGATCATGCCGCCGACGATAATTGGCTGCCAGGGGAGATTGGCATTCATTACGCCCTGAACGACAGTGGCCATGACATTGGCCTGCGGCGCCAGCAGGGGGGTACGGTTGGTGGCTCCCTCGACGAATCCGAAGGCTTCATTGAGGAAGTACAACGTAAAGCCCATGGCGATGGCGGGGAAGAGCAGGCCGATGAACTCGGTCAGCTGCTGTTTGCGGGGCGTGGCGCCCAGCAGGAAACCGGTCTTGAGGTCCTGGGCGATGTCGCCGGACATACAAACGGCGATACAAACGATAGTACCCACCGACATAGCGGTGACCATACCGGCAACGCCGCTCACACCGAAGTAGAGCAGGATCAGGCAGGTGACCAACAGAGTGGCAATGGTCATGCCGGAAACCGGTGATGAGGATGATCCTACAATACCGACAATCCGAGCGGCTACCACCACGAAGAAGAACCCGAAGAGCACAGCCATGAAGGCGCCAAGAATGTGCAGTTCCGTGCCCGGCAAGGCCCAGATGACGACAATGATAATGGTCACGGCCAAAAGTACCCATTTCATCGGAATATCTCGGTCGGTACGGGGGGCACCGCTCACGGACTTACGGCCGATCAACTGCGAGAAGCCTTCGCCGAACGAACTCACAATGACCGGCAGCGACTTGATGAGGGATACGAAGCCTCCCACGGCAACAGCGCCGACACCGAGGTACTTGATGTAGGAGTTACGTAGTTCGCTGGTGTCCATTTCGCTGATTGGAATCTCGCCTGGCGAGATGATGATACCGGGGATCTGTTCGCCAATAAAGGCAATCAGCGGCCCTACGCCCAGGTAGCCGAGCACCGCACCGGAGAGCATGAGGGCGGCGATACGGGGACCGATAATGAACCCGACACCGAGCAGCGCGGGGGTGGCATCGACGCCCACATAGCCGCCCTTGAGGAATCCCTTGAACTCGTAGTTGACCGACTCCGACCACCCCTTAAGCATATTCATACCAATTTTGTACAGGGCCCCGACGGCGATACCGGTAAACACCGTCTTGGCTTTGTCGCCGCCCTCGTCGCCGGCCACGATGATTTCCGCACAGGCGGTACCTTCAGGGAAGCGGAGGTTGCCATGCTCGCGGTCGACAAGATACTTGCGCAGGGGAATCATCAGCAGGATACCCAGTGAGCCGCCCAGCATGGACAGCCAGAAGATCTGCATTTTGGAGACCTCGTGGTCGTACCCGGATGCGACCAGTTGTTCGTTGGCGGCCCAGATGAAGAAGGCGGGGATGGTGAAGATGATACCCGCGGCCAGCGATTCACCGGCCGAGCCGACTGTTTGGACGATGTTGTTCTCCAGAACGGTGACATTGCGCCCGAAGAGCATACGCAGAATAGCCATGGAGATAACCGCGGCCGGAATCGACGCCGAGACGGTCATGCCGAACTTCAGGCCCAGGTAGGCGTTGGCGACGCCAAACAAGACCGAGATGAAAGCGCCCAGGATGATGGCTTTCCAGGTGACCTCGGGGATAGACTTGTCGGCTGTAATGAACGGCTTGAATGATTTGGCATTGTTGGAGTCGGCCACACTACCTCCGCGTGCGATAGGGGTGAGACGTTATGAATGACGCAAGATGTTCTCAAAGGGGTTACGAGTCAAGGATTTAGTGGGGGAGAGCCGCGCCGCCGGATTGCGCTGGCGGGGCGGGTGAGGGACGACAAGACAGGGCGGTTGTGATTCATGGCCTCTTGGTCCTAGGCTTCTTGAGCCACTCCTCGCGATACTGGTGGTACTTCACGAGCCAATCCTTGAGGTCTTCCATCACTTTGATATTCTCCGGATGTTTCGGAAAGCCATCCCAGTGAACCAGCGTGTAGTCATCATAACGGAATGTCTGGGCGGCGTGAGCAACTTCCAACCTCGTGTCATACTCCTCTATATACGCGCGACCAGGTATGCTCTTAAGCCCATACGTCGTCATGATCCACGCGCAGGTCAGTTGTCCATAAGCTGCAACTCCAACCAAGTGTAACACTGCGAGGTCTGCGTAGATAACGGTCGACCTATCCGTCTTACCCCAGTAGGAAATCGCTGCTACCACCCCTCCCCTTGGCTTCAGTGAGTCCGGACAACCTGCATCCACCACTTCCAACGGGGTCAGGTTTGTAAGTAGGGAACAGGTCTCTTTGTAGCTCACCGGCGCAACCTGTCGCGCTCTTGCATACTCGGGATACGTCAGGGCGAACAGCGGTCGATCGGTCTCGTCATGAATGAACGCGCGGATGGTTGCTCTATCCGGCACCCCGTTCCAATCTCCCGGACCGCCGAGTCTCGTTATCCTGTACGATCCGAACGCGTTCATATCTACGAACGACGTCCGGCGGATTGAGCACGTATCATCGAGTTCCTCCGGAAGCAACCCTCGCCAGCCCATGGTGTCAAGATCGGCAACCGTGAGCATGATCGTCTCAACCGAGTCACCCCACTGAGGGGGCAGCGCCACGAACCGTTCTGCAATGGAATCGCGGTAGTGCGTTATCTGGCCGCCGCGCATCTGGGAATCGCTTCCGTAAATCGCTGAACCGAGAGCCGCCAACAGAGTCAGCGTCCCAAGCAATACTATATTGAACCTCACGAGTCATCCTCCTCACTTCTTGAATGGAAGTCTGTTCTTATCCCATATCGCCACGGAATTGCCACCCCATCCGCTCACTACTTTGGCGCCCCACTGCGATGAATCAGTGGCGTTGGACACCAACGTATCAAGGACCGCCGGCTGCCAGTTCCACTTACCGTCAAGATACCTGCAGTCCCGGAACCAGCACGAATCAACACCGTGGCCGGCCATGTCGTTCTCCCAATGTGAGATTTCACCCATCCACATTGCGTATCTTGAACGGACTGCGCGGGGCGCACCTGGCTGAAGAGAACTGATTCAGTCCCGGGTGAACCAGACTATCGTGAACTGTCAAAGATGTCCCACCAATTCCGCATGTCTATGGTTAACCCAGAGGTATCGGGGAAGTTCGCCCAACTGATGAGGCGCGAGTCTGTTCGCACATCGACAATCTCAATCCCATAGTCGGCCTCCCACGCTGGAAAGACAGACGGCTCACAAAGCGTGAGTACCCACACACAGGTGGTGTCACCAGCTATGGTTGCAGGCACAAGCTGATAAATTGTCATCTTCGTGCTCTGCAAATAGGGCATGACAAACGGTGGGTCAATGACATCTCGCATGCTGCTGGTGCACTCGTAGCTACCAAAGTCTAATAGTCTCACAGGAGTGTTCGCCGAAAGGTGAAAACGAATGTCATCAAATGTCACTGCAGGCAGATTGCCGATATCGCCGACATCCTTGGAAGTAATCCCAACCAATGGTGCACCGCTTATCTCGTCTGTAATGACTTGAACTGTCAACCGTGGGCCATAGGTCTCGCGAGTTATCTTGGCATTCGTGAATACAACGCGCACCGGTTTGGCATACTGCGTTGTGTTGACGGGAAGGAAGTCGGCCCATGGAGACTTACCCAATTCGTGGGGAGAAAGCGTATCGACTATTACCGAGTCGTACAAGTCAGAACCAACGAAGCTCAGTACGTGTTCCATGGTCCGCGTGGACGACCCATCATCGGGTGCATTGCCCTCCGCGGTTGTTAGTGCCGATACACCTAAACAGCTAATCAGCAAGAGACAGGAGGCAATTCCGACCGCAGTATCTCTGTTCTTTGATAGGAGAATCGACATCATATCACCTCGTTCTTGTCTGACGGTTGTAGTCCCATATGTCAATGTCGTTGCGAAGAAGGTACTCGTTGTGAGTAGCCGCGCCCCACTGTAAGGAGTCCGAGAAGACCCTGTCACCTTCCACGAATTCAGCCCCGGTGAAGCCCGAACATCCCTTGTTTCTGTAGAAGCAGTTCGCGAATGTGCAGCTGTCTTGCAAAGCTCCAACCATGTCGCTTTCGTAGTGTGTGATTTCACCCATCCACGAGACGAAAGTCAACTGATCAGGATCAAATGCCCCATTGTCGCCCCAGATGACAAGGGTATCCGCTGGGTTCTTGAGAGACACAATCAGTACCAACCATCGGTCAGCAATCTCGCTGAACTCGACCTTATATCTCAGTGAGTCACCCTCTGCAGGAAAGACCTCCGAACTATCTCCCCCAAAGCCCACTACCGAGTGCCTGTAAGGCCTCGATCCACCCACCAGGTTGGGTGACATCTCCAAGTATGCAACCTTGTGGTAGTAGTGCCAACCCAAGCTATCCTCAAAGCTACGATTCTCGTAACCCACCTGAATCCAATGCGTTGACACGATGCTGCCATTTGACATGCCACCCCACGCTAAAGACACCGCAGCGAGTTGAGTTGCTGAATCACCGCAAAGCTGCGGCCATTTGGTCTCCAGTTCGAACTCTATGCCGTAGATGGAGCTTGTCAAGTCCTGAATGGACGCCCCGGCGTACATTCTATTCACAGCCTGCGTGCAGCAGTCATCGTAGCAACCACTCCTGAAGATTGGTGCGGTGATTATGTTGTATTGATAGGTGCCCTCGTTCCCCTGTGCGATGGAATCTGCCCAACGCCTCACGCCCACTGCATAATCCATGTCTGAGCCCGTGTTGAAATAGGC
>WJKG01000282.1 GCA_014729205.1 candidate division GN15 bacterium
CCTCGGTGTTAATTGGTGGTGAACCGGGGATCGGGAAATCGACATTGATGTTGCAGGCGGCCGAGGGGTACTCGTCGCAGGGACTACCGGTGTTATATGTGACGGGGGAGGAGTCGTTGCCACAGATCAAGCTTCGTGCGGATCGTCTGGGGGCCGGCGGGGAGAGGATCGAGCTGCTGAATGCAACCTCGCTGGAGGAGATTCAGGCGGCGATCGAGTCCGGAGCGTGGTCGGTGGCGATAATCGATTCGGTCCAGACAACAGCGAGCGAGATGCTGGATTCGCCGCCGGGAACGGTGGCACAGGTGCGGGAGTCGGCCAAGCAGTTGATTAGCCTTGCTCGCGGGCGGGACATGGCCCTGCTGCTGGTTGGCCATGTGACCAAGGAGGGGATGGTGGCCGGGCCGAAAGTGCTCGAGCACATGGTGGACACGGTTATGTATTTCGAGGGGGACGCGACGCACCTGTATCGGATTCTCCGCTGCACCAAGAATCGGTTTGGGTCGATCGCGGAGATAGGCGTGTTCGAGATGACGCCGTCGGGTCTGGGGCAGGTGAGTAATCCTTCCTCGGTGTTTCTGTCGGAGCACCAGGGACGACCACAGGCGGGGTCGGTCGTGACGAGCCTGTGCGAGGGGACACGCCCGATTCTGATCGAGGTGCAGGCGCTGGCAACATCGGCAAGCTACGGCAACCCGCAACGAGTGGCGGGAGGAATCGACAATAAGCGACTGGCGTTGCTGCTGGCCATTCTGGAGAAACGCTGCGAGTATCCAATGGGAGCGAACGATGTGTTTGTATCGGTAGCCGGAGGGCTGCGGGTAAGCGAGCCGGCGGTGGACTTGCCGCTGGTGGTGGCGATTGCGTCTTCGGTGACCAATCGGGTGATCGATCCGCAAACGCTGGTGGTCGGCGAGGTGGGATTATCCGGAGAGGTGCGTACGGTGACCCAGGTAGATCGGAGAATTGCGGAGGCGGCCAAGCTGGGGTTCACGAGGATGGTGTTACCGCAGAGCAACCTGAACAAGGTGGTCGAGCGGCCGATTGAATTGATCGGTGTGAGCAGTCTGCAGCAGGCGCTCGATGTCGTACTGGGGTGAGAGGAATGACCCGTTTGCTCGCGCTGAAGGGAATCGATGGCCATGCTCGCCGCGGAGAGATTTCGACTTCGCACGGCATCTTTCAAACGCCGGCGTTTATGCCGGTGGGGACGAGCGGGGCGGTCAAGGCGATGACCAGCGGTGATCTGGAGAGGTGCGGGGCCGAGATCATCCTGGGGAACACGTACCATTTGTATCTGCGACCGGGGACACAGATTATCAAATCGCAGGGCGGGCTGGCCGAGTTCAACGGCTGGCGCAAGCCGACATTGACGGACAGCGGGGGGTTTCAGATCTTCTCATTACGGGATATCAGCACGATCAGTGACGAGGGTGTAGAGTTTCGCTCGCACCACGATGGCTCGCGGCATTTCTTCAGTCCGGTGACCTCGATGCAGGTCCAGCATGATATCGGGGCGGACATCATCATGGCGTTTGACTACTGTGTGCCGTATCCGGCAGATCGTGACCTGGCCGAACTGGGTGTGGAACGGACCTGGCTGTGGGCGCAGGAGTGTATGGAGTATCATGGGAATCTGGTAGAGTCGGGCCAGACGCAGCAGGTGCTGTTTGCGATTGTGCAGGGGTCGACCTACCGGGATTTGCGCCGGCTTTCGGCGGAGCAGTTGGTGGCTATGGAGTTCCCGGGTTACGCGATTGGGGGATTGTCGGTGGGCGAGTCCAAGGAGGAGATGGAGACGATGCTGGCGCATCAGATCGAGTATCTGCCCCAAGAGAAGCCACGGTACTTGATGGGGGTGGGGTACCCGGAGGATATCCTGATGGCGGTTGGATACGGAGTGGACATGTTCGACTGCGTATTACCGACGCGGAATGCGCGGACGGGGAATGTGTTTACCTCGCGGGGACAAATCACGTATCGCAATGCGGCGTATGCCGATGACAGTCGGCCCCTGGATCCGGAGTGCGATTGCCCGGTCTGTGCTCGATATTCGCGAGCCTATATCCGGCATTTGTACAACCAGTCGGAGATTACGGGGATGGTGCTGGCGACGTTTCACTCGACGTGGTTTTTCCAGAATTTGATGCGGGGGATTCGTGAGTCGATCGAGCAGGGGCGGTTTGAGGCGTTTCGAAGGGAGTTTCTCGAGAGATACCGGAGTGGGTGGAAACAGGGGGAGATGGGCGCGGTCTAAGTCATTGAGAGTTTCCTAGAAGTCGCGAAGGGTAAACAGGTAGCCGAAGGTGAGCCGGATGTCTGAGAGGCGGATTTCCTGCTCGCGCTCGCCGACGACCGAGGCGGCGGCCTCGCGGACGTATTTCATGTTGGAGCGCACTTCGGTGACGGTGAATTCCATGGCGTAGACGCTTTCGTAGCGCAGTCCAAGCGTGATGCGGAATCCGGGAGCGGCACCGATGCTGACATCGCGGATGCCAAAGTTCGACCTCAGGGAGTCTGACGCATACGAACTGGGGCTGAACGAGTAGTAGCTAAACAGGACCCCGGCTCCGATATACCCAGTAAGCTCATCGGTACCACGATAGTAGAATCCTTCCAGCGCAACCGAGGCCGAATGCAAGGGGCCACGGGGGTATTGTTTGGAGGAGAGCTCTCCATAGCCATAATCCAGGGAAGTGCGCATGACGACGGGGTGCATCACGAGCAGCTCGTACTTGGCGGATACTTCCGGGCCGGCGGAGACGACATCGGTCGGTGCTCGGAAGCCCATGGAGAGGTGGGCGTTGATGGTGGCCAGGGTGTCCTCCTCAACCGGATTGAGGGGGTAGAGCGGGAGGCTCATCATGGCGGCCATGAGTAGTGCGAGCATGCGGGCAAATCCTCAGGCTGAAGTAGTTGCTGTATATAGTAATAACGTAATGAACGGGCTATGGATCAAAAGAATTTCGAGCGTCGGGCAGAATGTGCTGAGTGCGGGATGTAACAAGTGGTAAACCAGGACCGATTCGACCATGCTGAGTAGTATGTAAGTTATTGCGGCACAAGGCGCAGTTTGGTAGTATTTGGCCCGTGAAAGCGGTTGACATCGATTAGTTAACGAATATATTACCTGCCTATGAAATCCGGGTGTGAAGCATTTCACATGGCCTGTGCGCCGTATCAAGGACCGGCAGACGACCATATAAGCCATAGAAGGAAGCAGAGTTATGAGTAGTCCGGAAGTGTTCAAGAATTTCATAAATGGTGAATGGGTTGAGTCCAAGACCGGCGAGACCTATGAGAATGTCAATCCGGCAGATAACAGTGATATTGTCGGAGTATTCCAGCAGTCCAATGAAGAGGACGTGAAGGCGGCGGTCGATGCGGCCGCGGAGGCCTACAAGTCCTGGCGTTTGATGCCGGCACCGAAGCGCGGTGAGATTCTCTATAACGTGGCGGCGCGCCTGGTTGAAGAGAAGGAGCGTTGCTCGAAGGAGATGACGCGCGAGATGGGTAAGGTACTCGCCGAGACTCGTGGTGATGTGCAGGAAGCGATTGACCTGACGTACTATATGGCTGGCGAGGGCCGGCGGTTGTTCGGTATGACGACACCGTCGGAGATGCAGAACAAGTTTGCCATGTCGATTCGTCAGCCGCTGGGTGTGGCTGGTTTTATTACACCGTGGAACTTCCCGATGGCGATTCCATCGTGGAAGAGTATGCCGGCGCTGATCTGCGGCAACACGATCGTGATCAAGCCGGCGACGGACACCCCGAAGTCGGTGATCAACATGGCGAAGATCATGCACGAGGAAGGCGTTCCGGCGGGTGTGTTCAATGTCGTAACCGGTTCCGGCAGCAAGGTCGGGCAGCCGTTGATTCACGACGAGCGTACCCGGGTGATATCGTTTACCGGTTCGACCGAGGTCGGTCGCAAAGTGAACGAGGCGTGTGCACCGACGTTCAAGCATGCGTGCCTGGAGATGGGCGGCAAGAATGTCCAGATCGTCATGAACGACGCGAATCTCGATCTGGCGGTCGAGGGTGTGCTGTGGGGTGCTTTCGGTACTACCGGGCAGCGTTGTACGGCCACGAGTCGCTTGATCTGCCACAAGGACGTTGTCGAGAAGATGATTGAGAAAGTAGTAGAGGCAGCCAACGGCCTGAAGGTGGGGAACGGTCTGGACGAGAGTGTCCAGATGGGTCCCTGTATCAACCAGGGCCAGCTTGATACGGTGTTGAAGTACATCGAGATTGGTAAGAACGAGGACGGCGCCAAGATGGTGTGCGGTGGTGAGCAGCTCACCGGTGGCGACTATGACAAGGGTTTCTTTGTCCAGCCGACGGTGTTTACCGAGGTTACTCAAAAGATGCGTATCTGGCGTGAAGAGATCTTTGGCCCGGTGCTGTCGATTGCGACCTTTGATAATTTCGATCAGGCGATCGAGATGGCCAATGACACTGCGTACGGCCTGTCCGCCTCGATTTACACCCAGGATGTCAACTGGGCATTCAAGGCGATGCGTGATGTGTACACGGGGATCTTCTACGTGAACGCGCCGACGATCGGTGCCGAGACG
>WJKG01000283.1 GCA_014729205.1 candidate division GN15 bacterium
ACATTGGTGGGAGCATCGATCGTCACCGCCCCGGGAGAGAACTCCGGAAACAACAGGTTGCCGTCGCCATCACTGAAATGCACCCAGACCCAGTTGCCACTGCCCGGGAATAGCAGCTCGTGATAAACAGAATCG
Source organism: candidate division GN15 bacterium (assembly GCA_014729205.1). Lineage (GTDB taxonomy): Bacteria > Zixibacteria > MSB-5A5 > GN15 > FEB-12 > WJKG01. The sequence goes on from WJKG01000283.1 coordinate 136, forward strand.
ACCGGCACCATACCTGACTGAGCTGCCGTGTCAATCTCGAACAGCAATGTCGCTATCAGCCCCGAAACGTCATTGATTGTCTTCAGCGTATCACCGAACTGCGGTAACGGGGCTGACAGGAAGACATTCAGAGAATCATTGTTGCTGTAGACAGCATAGCCCGTGGAAAAATCGTTCGGCACAATGGAGCCATCAAACGACACATCCACCAGATCAATCCGGGTCCCATCGAAATGAAGCGGGAAATGCATGGCGGAAACACCACTGTCGTTGTTGTTCAGGTACAACTCCACGGCCACCGTGTCGCCCGGCTCACCAATCACATTGCTCAGCGAAACCTCGCCGCTGTAAGCGAATCCCGAAGAAACAGCCAGCAGTAGCAGAATCAGGCTCGTCAGGCAACTCTTGGCCGGCACGGCGTATGTCGAAAAAGTCTTACTCATATATCTGCTTTCGTTATACTCTTATACCAGCTTGGAATGCAAACCGTATTCCCACTCGCGAGTCTAAAGGGTCGATTCGCAAAAACTCCAGGATGGACTGGACCAAGGAGTCTAAGTGACTGTCGGCGTTATGATTAGGCGTGTAGCTCAAGCTCTTGCCCGGCGGGTGCCTTGCTGTATGGCTACGAATCCTGGCGCCTGTTGCTGAGCCTTGCCAACAACACTGAACCAGATTGCAGGTCAACTCAGCCGATGACGCGATTACTCCCAGTCAGTCTTGACGTTGACGAACAGGGTCTTGTTGTTACGCCAGACGAAGAAGATCACCTCCGAAGGCTCTTCCTGCTCCACTTGTTCGATTGCTGCCTGGGCTTCCTCCAGATTCGCGACGCCCGTGGAACCGATCCGCTGGATAACGTCGCCAAATCGCAAGCCACCGATATCCGCCAGACCGCCCTGTTTGATCTCAGAGACAATTACACCAGAGAGCGACTCCGGATCCTTATTGAACCGCATATAGTCCCCGAATACAAGGTCCCGCACCGTGAACTCGAGGCTTTCCACTTCAAACTCGGGTGCGTCGGTTGCCGCCAGAGGCGCCTTATCCAGCGTGGCCAACACCTGCCGAGTATCCAGTTCATCACCGTCCCGTCGCACAATCGTAAACTCCACCGAGGTCCCCGCGCCCATTTCGGCAATTTGCCGCTGAAACATGGTCAGGTTTTCATCGCGATCCACCCGCACTGGCTGGCCATTGACGGCGATAATAATGTCACCGACCTCCAACCCGGCCTCTTCTGCGGGGGAGTTGCGGACTACCTCGTTGACGATTATCCCTCCGGGTACATCCAGATCCCAGAACTCGGCCATATCGGTTGTGAGTGCCTGAAGCGTAATACCCAGCCAGCCGCGATCGGTCTCACCCTTTTTGGGCGGATCGGCAATGATCTTCTCCAGTCGCTCGGCGGAGATCACCCCCAGCAGCGGCATAGCGAACGATCCGAATGACTCCATCATCCCGCGATCGCCGCCGGTGCCGGGATCAAACAACCCACCCAGCACCCCAACTGCCTCCAGGTCCTCATTGAACAACACTGATGTCAGCTGAAGTGAGTTGAACCCCACTGTCAGCGCAAACGGTTCGGGCTGTTCCACCAATGTCGATACCATACCCACATCGGCGGCAAGCGGCGGTTCAATGTACTCCGGCAACAACATGTACAACGCCACCCAGTCGCCCACCGTGAATTCCACATCCCTGGCAAACGAAATCGGTTTGAGTTCGTCATCGCCCAGATCGGTTATCTGGATAAACCCCAGTTTGGTATACCGATCCACGCCCAAATACTCGCCGGTGTACGTGGTCCCATCGAGCGTACTCACCTCGATCCGAGTGGGTGTCGTCTTCATCGTGAAACCTGACAAAGTCGCCACCGAGCTCTCGTTCTCGAGTGCCGAACCGTTGAAAATCACCAGGCCGTCTTCAGAAACAACCGTCCCAAGATAGCGGTCCTGTTGCTCGGTGGAGTGGATACCGAAGGATACCTCGAATTTGATATCGATTATCACCGATACGTCCCGCACCCGGTCGTTCAACTTGTCGAAGTCAAAATCCTGGGCCTGCGCCGCAGCCGATGCGAACATCATAGCCAGCGCCAGTACACCGTATCGAATGAAGCAAGTAATCCTATTCATTGTCCTCTCCTGCCTCCTGGTCAATCTTGAGCAACACGTATCGGGTTGAACCACCGCGACTGACGGTCAGCAATGCACGTTCGGCCCCTTCGGCAACCATGGTCTCGTAGAGAGTGCGAAACTGGGACAAGTCTGCTATCTTCTCACCATTGACCGTCTTCACTACGTCCGAACGAATCAAGCCACCCTCATCAGCCGGCCCGGCGCTCTTGACCCCGACCACAAACACGCCGGTCGAATCATCGAGCTGGTTATCTATCTGCATCTGACGCGTTATCGCTTTCACTGTGAAACCCCACTCGCGGGCCTCGAAATCCTCTCCCTGCAATTCACCGAGCTCTCGTGTGGTAAGCTCAAACTCATAGGTTTCCTCGTTGCGAAGCACCTGCAGTTGTACCTCACTTCCCGGTTTCAGCTCGGCAATCCGGCTGTAGAAGCCCGGCAATTCCTCAACGAATCGCGCCGAAACTGCCTCACCGTTCATCTGAAGAATTATGTCTCCTCCCCGCAGGTACGTTTCCTCGGCCGGCGATCCGGGATCAACGGAGGAAATCAGCACCCCCGTGTTCGGTGCCGTACCGAAATAGTCCTCGAGCTCCTGCATTGCCTGACAATGCAGCCCCAGGTAGCTCCGTGTAACCTCCCCATCCGCAAGAATCCGGCGGCTTACCTCCTTGACAATATTCACCGGTATGGCAAACCCAAGGTTGTTTGCAAAGAACGTAGCACGGGAGTTGATGCCTATCACCTCGCCATTCATATCTACCAGCGGTCCGCCGGAGTTACCCGGATTAATCGCAGCATCAGTCTGGATCCATAGGTTGTAGCGACCGGTCGGTTCGCCCGTGGGCAGACGAACATCAGCCGAGAAGTACCGATCGGGTGTCGAGATTACGCCCGCTGACACTGTCCGCGAAAGCGACAGCGGTGAACCCATCGCCAACACGTACTGCCCCGATTTCAGGCTGTCTGAGTCACCAAACTGTGCCGCGTGGATTTCACCCGGATACTCCTGGAGATCCAGCTTGATTACTGCCAGATCGGTCATAGGGTCTCCGCCTATGTATTCCGCCGGGACCTGTTCTTTGTCGTTGAGGGTACAGATAATCCGAGCCGCCTTACCGGCAACATGATAGTTGGTCACGACATATCCGTCGGCGTGGAAGATGACACCGGAGCCCACCACCGCCTGCTTTTCCAGCTCGCCGGTGAAGTAGTTCTTAATGACCGGTTGGATATGCACCAGCGCCGGCAGAACGCGATCACGAGCCTGATATATCGATTGCTGATCCACAGGCTGGGCCAGGGTAGTATGCCCGGCGCCCATTACGAGCAGAAGGGCCAAAGGTGCCAGAAGCCATCGACGCATATGTCCTCCTTATGTGCGCGTCATCTGATGCCCTTATAACACAAAGACCACAGGGAAGTTCGCGGCCTCGCCGGGGGCATAGTAAAGGCGGGGTCTCGCTTAGCTAAGCGATAACCCCGCCTTCAGACAATCTAAAAAAACGGCCCGCTACCAGTTAGCGAACGCGAATGTCAATCGCCCCCATTCCGACCTCGATATCCAGTACCAGCCTGTGCTCGGCGGACTCGAAGTCCCTCGTCTCCCAAACTTCCTCACGAACCTGACGGAAGTGATCCTCATCGAAATCAACGTCGGAGAACCAGCCGCCACCTTCGGTCTCCAGCCGTACCGCAAGTCCTTCGGGAACCACAATATCCGCCGTCCCCATGCCGACCTCAATCGACACGTAGCTCCTGCCCTCGAAATCACCGAAAAAGTCCAGATCAAACGAGCCGACGCCGCCGGAGAAATCCAGCTCATCAAACCGGGCATTCCCCAGGTTGGTCATTTCCAATGAAGACGCCCCGGCATCGATGTTAATCTCCCGCATGCGGACCTTGGTCGGGGCGGAGAAGTCGATGTCGCACGAGGCTGCTCCAACATCAAGCATCAGCTCCTCGATCGACAATCCTCCGAGGTCCATCTCGATATCCGCCGCTCCCAGGTCCATGTTGAGGTTGTGTCGATACCGCTGCGATAACCCAATGTCCCACCGGTGTTCCTCGGTGTCCACGTCGCCGTCAGACCGACGCTCGGACTCCAGGTCCAGATAGCCGCGATCACCACGAACCCGATAATGGGCATCGTAGTCGTTTACTTCGGGATCATACCGAATCTCGATTTCCGCTACACTGGATATATCCGCCGGATGGAACCGAAGCTCCCCGGCCGAAAAATCCAGATTTACCATGATTTCGGTGGCTCCCTCTGCGTCGAAACTGAGCCGTTCGGTCTTTATCCCGGCTCCCGCAGCCAGCGACGCTATCGCCGTGAGCAGCAGGCCGACAAGTGCCAGTGAGATGAGAAGACGTTTCATTGCATACACTCCTGTTATGTGTTTGGGTTGCCGGGTCTCGGTGGTGGTCCCGGTGGTTTGGGGGGTGGGGTCACCGGAGGTGACTCCGGGATCGGGGGAGGGGCAGGAGTCGGTGTGCTTTCGTCACCACCTTCTCCGGTCTGACGGTCGCGGAAGCTTTCATAGGAACGGTAACCAAACCGCGTCAACACCGCAGCGCCCAGGCCCCAGGATCCGACATATACAGCCAACAGGATATTCAAAACCAGTAGTATCGTACCGGGTATCTCCCAGGCCTGCGAAGACGACCCGAGGAAAAGCGCCGTCAAAACCCACGGCAGCATATAGGCCAGGGTACCCAGGGTTGCCTGCACTATAGGCCCCTTCTCGCCGCCGAAAAATCGACGGCAAATCACGGCGCCGATTCTGTTCCCGAACGCCGAGAGCCCCATCAGATCACCCACGATATACGCCAGGGGAACCAACGGGAGAGCAATGAGCCCCACAATCGTTATGGCCACAACCACCAATACCAGCGGAACAAAGAGGTGGAATGCAAAACCAACCAAGAACGATCGGCCGGGATAGCGTAGCATGCACTCCTCGACGCGAGACAACGGAACAGGGGCAAGCGAGGCGACCAGAAAGGCAAAAAACAAGAAGCCGACAGTCAGCGAAACAGCGACAATCAAGCCATCCGGCGAGAAGCCGGCGGTCAGATCCCGCACATCGATCTGTGTCCCCTCGGAGACTTCGCCCTCAA
>WJKG01000284.1 GCA_014729205.1 candidate division GN15 bacterium
CTGCAGAAGCTCGGTGTTGAGATAATCTCCATTTCTGTCGATTCAACGTTCGTTCATAAGATCTGGGAAGAGGTCGAATTGTCCAAGATGACCGAAAACGGTATTCCCTGGCCAATGGTCGCCGATGGCGCCGGCAACCTGGGGCGCGTTTACGGTGTCTACGATGAGGCCAACGGCGTGGATATCCGTGGCCGGTTCCTGATCGACCCCGACGGCGTTGTGCAGGCGATGGAAGTGATGACACCTCCGGTTGGTCGAAAGGTCGAGGAGGCTATTCGTCAGATCCACGCCTTCCAGCACGTTCGCAAGACTAAGGGCGCGGAGGCCACTCCGGCCGGATGGGAGCCGGGTGACCAAACGCTCAAGCCCGGTCCGGATCTTGTTGGCAAGGTCTGGGAGGTCTGGCAGCCCAAGAAATAGCCGATCAGTTCTTCTCACAGTCATTGTGGAAAACATGCCCCTCGTGCAATTGTCGCCGAGGGGCATTTCCATGCCCGTTCCGATTTTACCACCAAACAGCAATCCTGGAGAAACTGCGTCCATTATTATGGCGTTACCCCTTTAGCCAACGGACAGTCACTGCCAGAGTTTAAAGACGAACGAACAGAGTAAAGACCACATACAACGGAGTATCTCATGAGCCAGAGTATTCTGATTACGGGTGCCGCCAAGGGGTTCGGCCGCTTGATCGCCGATACGTTGATCGATGCCGGACACAAAGTCATCGCTACCATGCGTGACCCCAAAGGCCGCAATGCCGAACACGCCGATGCCCTCCAGGCCAAAGGCGCTACTGTTGTCGCAATCGATGTCACCGATGAAACCAGCGTAGGAAATGGGGTCGAACAGGCCCTCAAGCAGGCCGGACACATAGATATCCTCATCAACAACGCTGGTGTTGGCGCTATCGGTTTGCAGGAGGCCTTCACAACCGAGGACTGGCAGAAGATCTTCGATTTGAACGTCTTCGGCGTTCAGCGGATGAACCGTGCTGTGCTGCCACACATGCGCGAGCGCAAGCAGGGACTCATTATCCACGTGAGCAGCCTGCTTGGACGTTTCTGCATGCCGTTCCTGGGACCGTACAACGCTTCCAAGCATGCCCTCGAGGCACTGGCCGATAACTACCGCCTTGAGCTCTCCGGGAGTGGCGTGGAGTCGATCCTGGTCGAACCCGGTGGCTATGCGACGGACTTCCATACCAGTTCGGTGGCCGCCAGCGATGCTGTTCGCGCCGCCACCTATGGTGACTTCGCCAACGCCCCAGAGCAGACCATGTCTGCCTTTGCCGAGAACCTGAAGGGTGACACGGCACCCAATCCCCAGATGGTCGCCGATGCCATCCTCGAAGTTATCAATAAGCCGCAAGGCCAGCGCCCATTCCGCACGGTAGTCGACGGGCTCGGCATGGGACAGCCGATCGAGACTCTGAACCAGACCTCGGACCAGGTAACTACCGGCATCTACACCGCCTTCGGCATGGAGAGCATGCTCAAGCTGCAATAGTGCATCACAGATGGTATGCGGCGAGGGGCAAGTTCTCGCCGCAACCGCTGATACGCCCTGGGTGGGGGTCCGTCCCGATTCTCCGAACATATCCACATTCAGATCATTAATCTAAGTAGGGGAGGTCATGAGCGGCATTTGCGCACGAACCGTGCGGCCTCCAAAAGATTGAATCGTGAACCTTTTACGCCATAAGCTGCGGAAGGAGCAATGGATATGCAATACAATGACTTCATAGGACAGGTACAGAGTCGCGGACGAATGGACTCGCAAGCAGCAGCCGTTAAGGCAACCCGCGCTACCCTGGAAACGCTGACGGAGCGCCTTGCGGAGAACCAGCCAAAGCACCTGGGCGCTCAGTTGCCCGAGGAGATCGCCAATTATCTCGGCGAGACCGGTCAGGGAGAATCGTTCTCGGTACAGGAGTTCTACGATCGTGTCGCCAAGCGCGAGAAGGTTGAGACGACTGACGCTCAGTTTCATGCGCGGGCGGTAATCGATGTTATTCGCGACGCCATCACCGAAGGTGAGCTCGATCACGTCCGTGGACAGCTGCCCGATGAGTATGCCCCGCTGTTTGAGAAGGTCGAACCTAACGAATAGGTTTGCTCAGGCTGGCTGATCCGAACTCAGCCAGCCTCCTCTCTTATTTTTCGTCGCGTTCAAGCCGCATGACGACCCGAAGCGCCTTTTCAAGGGACTCGAGGGTGGGGTCTATATAGTCGATATCTTTGCCCGTGACGACCTTGTGCTTGATCTCTGTCTCGCGAACAATCTTGATCGAATCACCATCGTGACTGACCGACTCCGAAATGCGAGCCAGCGGATTGTCCAGTGGCTCCAGCGCGGATAGCTCAGCCACTCTGCCCGCAACGCGCGGTCCCAGCACCGTGACGAATTTCACGCGAGCAGGAAAGGCGAAATGGAACCGCCCCGCATGGGTAAGAGTGCGCAGATACGACACCGCAATAAACGGTATGTTCCAGTCAAGTGTCGCCACGTCGGTACCGCCCGGCATGGCGGTCAAGGGGCAGCGCCGGTGCCGTCCGGTCATACGGAACACGTCGCCCTTTCCCGTGTCCGCCACCTTCTCGAACGAACGCACAACAACCGAGTCCATCACATACTGGGCCAGTCGCTGCGCTGCACGAACCTGATCGGTATCGGTCAGCGAGGCCTGCTTCCACAGCTCATCGGTCAATCGGGCGATGTGACCCGTTGCTGTACAGTCAAACCCACCTACGAGCCAACCATCGGACAGTGAATCAAGGGACTCGTAAACCTCAAGGGCATTCTGGCCCGGGTCGTCTTCGGGGGTTGTCGTGAGCTCGGGTTTTTCACTGAGCACAAGTACAACATGACCCTGCTGCCAGTATGGTGCCGAACCAAAGACAGCACTGGAGCTCGTGGGATCGAGGTAGCGATCCCTGGCACCATCGCGTACCCGGATGATGACATGGTCGAACTGATCCTCGGGTATCTCGGGAATGACCACTTCATCCTGGCTGTTGACCATAACGAATGACCAGTCCATCCCCAGTTCGCGGCAAACCAGCGCCATGAGGTAGGCGCGATCCTTGCAATCGCCGGTACCGCTCTGAACGATTAGCCGCGCCCGATCCTCACCACCAACATTGGCGTTGGTCGTCTTCAGCGATGCGTACTTGAGTCGGTCGCGTATCCAATAAAAGGCGGCTGCGAGCTTCTTCTCTTCGGTATCGTGTGGATCCATAACTGCTCGAAGCACTTCGGGCAGCAGATCCTCTTCCAAACCGGCGCTTCCGAGGTCACGAAGACACCGCTTCGCAATATCGTCCCAACCGCGTCCTTTCGAACCGAGCGCTATCAGTGGATTCAACAGGTTGTCTTCATTGCGCAGCGAAGTGTACCTCGCCGGAGTGAATTCAGCCAGCCGCAGGGCTATTGTGCCGTCGGATTCTTCTTTGGCAAGGCTCGCGCCGCGCGCATACTCCTGATTGACCCAGATGGCGTCGACATCGTCAACCAATGGACCACTGATACTCACCGATGACTGAAGCAATGGATACATTTCGCTGAAGGGGCGGATCAACTTGAAGACAGCCGGACGGCCATCATCCTTCTTGACGCGCTCAATCAGATCATATTCCAGCACCACGATGTCCTTGGGCTTGAGATCGGGTAGTATCCACCAGCCTTGCTTCAGGTTTTGGACGGTAATGAAGCTGTTGCGGTCTTCATCGTCGGCCACGTGGAATCGATCATCAGGATCTATGGATCGAACCTCGCCATCCCTGTAAAGAGCACAACCAGTATAGAGGAGACTCTGACGGTGCGACTGATACGGAAAGCTCAGGGAGCGGAGTAACCTCGCCGCGGCGTAGCGCCGAATCTGCATGATCTGGCGGACTTTCGTGAGCAGTTCATTGCGCTCACCAAAGTAATATTCCGCTCTGTGGTCCAGGATCACTATGCCCTCGCTCATCGGCAGCGCCCACTTTTCCAGCCTGCGATTCAAGCCAGAAAGCTCTTCGGCATCCACGGTGGGTTGATTTGACCTCAAAATGCGATACAACTTGAAGTGTGCATCTGAAGCGTCAAGCATCAAGGCAGCAAGAGCATACCCGAGGGCCCGATCCGGTTGCTCGAGTTGATGGCATATAAGTGATAGCTCACGGTGCGCGAACGGGTTTTCGGGACACATCTCGACATACTCGAGAAACGAGCGCTCGGCTTGCTGAAACTCGTGGTCGTTGGCTAACTTCAACCCGTTAACAAACTTGTCACGATCCACATACTCGTCTTCGGCGACCCGAACAGCTATCCGATGCTGTACGAAACTCTCGCCGTGCGAAGGCTTGATACTGAACCCACGGCATAGTACCGGCCTTTTAAGCATCAGGATATATCCCGGCTCGCTGTTGCCCTTGGCATCCAGTGCCGAGAACGGGACTGCTTCCATCGTGTCGTCGTCAAGCCGTACCTTCAGTTCTTCGAATGTCATCTCGTCGCCCTCGGAGAGGTAGATCATAACCGCCACCAACCGCCGGGGGCCGTAGAACTTCGCGACCAGACCGGCATCCCGATCGTAATTGTCGAGATCCCATTCCTCATTATCCAGGTTCCGAGCACCGAACCTAAAGCGGCACCAGGTCACGGGACTGGTTAGCATCTCAAACAACAATGGATTGTGTGCTTTGGGCAAGGACCGCCTCCCCTCCTTGTTGAAGCCGACGACTGCGACGCATCGGCTTACCCCGCATCTCTATAATGACAACATGTGCCCCTGACATCCTTCCGTCAAGGGCTAATCCCCTTCGGTATAGTCCCCGATCCTGCCCGTTCTCACTGTCATCGTCCTCTGCAGTGAATCCGTCCTGGCGGACTGACCATTGCCATTGAGAATCTCCTTGAGCCGAGCACCGGCCTCGACCGGCAACCAGTGATCCGGCCCCAGTCTCTCCCTTAGTGGACCCAGGCTGGATTCCAGTAGACTGGCCGCATCCGTGTCCTGCGACATATCTGCCAGGCACAACCCCAGTATCGCTCGGGCTTGCGCGATCTGCCAGTGTTCTGGTGGCAGCTCCGCCACACGAATCTCGAGCGCTGCACGAACCATCGGCTCCGCCTCTTCGGCGCGGCCTTGCAACCGCAAAGCATTGGCCACACCGATCATGGCCCCCGAGGAGTGTAGA
>WJKG01000285.1 GCA_014729205.1 candidate division GN15 bacterium
GGACCACGCTCTGTATATCAAAAAGCTCGAAGCCATAATCAAGCGCCCGGAAACCGCAAGCAGCTGGAAGGTGACAGACCATCGCACCTGCCGCTTCGGTCAGTGGTACTATTCCGACCAGACGGCAGAGCTTCGCGGCGACAGTGCCTTCAAGGCCGTCGAGCCTCCGCATATCAAGGTGCACGAGTACGCCAACAAGTCCATCGATGCGGTCAAGTCAGGCGACATCGAGAAGGCTAAGGATCTGAGCCGGATGGCGCACGATGCTTCCCAGGAGGTGTTCAGGGCTCTCGATGAGCTTGCAAGCCACCTGAATGCGACGGTGTCGGCATAGGTAACAATCTGAGTCGTACATCCTGAATCGATAGATTCGTCAACCACAACAGAAGCCGTGTGCCCCGTCGAGGTCATACGGCTTCTTCATGCTTATGGTTCAACTGACTGTGAGTCCCGTCGCCAACTGACCTTGTCACCCACCTGGATACCGTGTTTGTCACAGAATCCGGCAACGACCTCAATCACGTACTTCGATGGTGCTGTTGAGGAGTGCGATTCGCGAGAATGCGGTGTAGTCCACTCGTGAATAGTGTTTATAGTCGAATCCGGACTCACGAAGATCATATCCAAAGACAGCGGTGTATTGAGCATCCAGAATGATTGGAACTTGGTCTCGTCGAATATGAACAGCATACCCCGGTCCTCCCGCATCGATTTCCGGTACATCATTCCCACGCTGCGACTCCCCGGATCATCAGCAATCTCGATTTCAATTCTAATCCTGTCGGTCGCCGAAGCACTGTTGCCGCCAGTGAGGAATGTGAGTGTGCCCTCGCGAACGAACTTTCCACTCAGGTTGGGCCCCGAGTTCGGCGACGGTGGTGGCATCGAGCCGTCCGACTGGCACTGTGGATTCACAATCACACCGATAATGGCAATGACGAATACGGCTGTCACAAACCACACCCAGCCCGGCGGTCTTCCCTTGGGGCGCTGCTGGAGACTATTTAGTGTCTTCTTGCGCTTCTTCTTTGCCACCATTACTCTCCGTGAGTCCTTACCAACCCTGGTACATTATACAACTGGGCTCCCTCAAACAAAACCTATAAGAGCTGTCGCCAGCAGGCACACATCCAGCCATACCAGCAGCCGCAGAAAGCCCGCCAGATGCCCGAAAATTCAAAACGCGCCCGCTTGCCCGTTGTACCATTTGTGTATATACTGTCCGGACGAATTGGAAAAGTAAACGCAATTTTAACTACATAGTGGATGTCTAAACAGCATCCCATTGGAGGGTAAGTCATGTATCGCGTTCCGACCCCCATCAACGAACCCAACCGGATGTATGAGCCGGGAAGCAAGGATCGTGAAGAGCTCGTCAAGGCTATCAAGGAGCTTCGCGAGAATCCTGTAGAAATCCCGCTTGTTATTGACGGCAAAGAGGTTAAGACCGGCGATGTCAAGGAGATCACGGCTCCGCACAATCACGAACTGGTGCTCGGCAAATACCACCAGGGAAGTGAAAAGGAAGTCAAGATGGCGGTTGAGTCTGCCATCGAGGCCCGTAAGACCTGGGAACATACACCCTGGGAACAGCGTGCGGCGGTCTTTCTGAGAACTGCCGAGTTGCTGGCCGGTCCCTATCGCCACGTCATCAATGCCGCCACCATGCTGGCGCACTCCAAGAACGCCTTCCAGGCGGAGATCGATGCGGCCTGTGAGTTGATCGACTTCTATCGCTTCAACTGCTATTATGCCCAGCAGATCTACGATGTACAGCCGCTCAACGGCCCGGGCATCTGGGATCGCATGGACCATCGGCCGCTCGAAGGGTTCATCTTCGCGGTGACACCATTCAACTTCGTTGCCATCAATGGCAACCTCCCCGCCGCTCCGGCCATCATGGGTAATGTCACCGTGTGGAAGCCCGCCTCGACCGCGGTATACACCTCGCACATCCTCATGAAGATCCTCCGGCAGGCTGGCCTTCCCGCTGGCGTCATCAACATGATATTCGCCCGCGGCTCGGCAATCGGCGACACGGTCCTGCGCAATGAGCACCTTGCCGGAATCCACTTCACCGGCAGCACCGGCGTCTTCCAGACTATGTGGCGCACGGTAGGTGAGAATATCGCCAACTACCGCGCTTACCCGCGTATTGTTGGTGAAACCGGCGGTAAGGACTTCATCATTGCCCACAAGACAGCTAACGTCGATGAAGTCGTGACTGCAATCGTTCGCGGCGGTTACGAGTTCCAGGGCCAGAAGTGCTCGGCGGTCTCCCGGGTGTACATTCCCGAGTCTCTCTGGCCGGAAACGAAGGAGAAACTCGTCTCCCAGATCAATGGTCTGAAGATGGGTGACCCGGAAGACTTCACGAACTTCGTCAATGCCGTCATCGACAAGTCGGCGTTTGAATCGATCACGGCCTATATCGACCATGCCAAGAGCAACAGTGATGACTTCGAAATCCTTGCCGGCGGTAACTACGATGACAGCAAAGGCTGGTTCATTGAACCGACCCTCGTCCTGTCAAAGGACCCACACAGCAAGCTGATGGAAGAGGAAATCTTTGGCCCGGTGGTCACCCTGTATGTTTACAAGGATGACGAATACGCCAACGCGCTGCACCTGGTTGACACTACCTCACCATACGCGCTCACCGGAGCTGTGTTTGCCACCGATCGCAATGCTGTCGCTCTTGCTGAGCGGACACTCCGTCACGCTGCAGGCAACTTCTACATCAACGACAAGCCGACCGGCTCCATCGTCGGTCAGCAGCCGTTTGGTGGTGGTCGTGCCAGTGGTACCAACGACAAGGCCGGTGCCATTCAGAATATGCTACGCTGGGCCAGCCCGCGCTCCGTCAAAGAGAACCTGGTTCCGCCGCGTGACTACCGTTATCCCTTCATGGGCTAACGCGGATCTGCCAATCCTCGACTACTCAGGGCCTGTCAGCCGCATGCTGGCAGGCCTTTTCTTTCGGCCTCTTTGCTGTTCAAGAACAGGTCAAGAAACACTTGAAATGACCGTTAATACCAATATGGAGCATTCCGTTCCCGAAAGCATAGGCCACTATCGTATCATCGAGAAGATCGGCCATGGTGAGGTGGGCGAGGTCTTCACCGCCTACGATTCCGGGCTCGATCGCGCCGTCAATCTCAAGGTGCTCAATCCCGAGTGGTGCCGGTCGTCGGCATTTGTCAACCGCCTGACCTTCAAGGTCAAACAGGTTGGCCAGTTGAACCACCAGAACATCCGGCGCGTGTTCGGTCTGGATGATTACGGTGATCGCATTGTCATCGTTCAGGAGCATATTGAGGGGCAGACCCTCTGCGATCGACTCCGATTCGGACATTTCGATGAGATGGGATTCTACGCCCTCATCATGCAGATTTGCCAGGGACTCGGCCATGCGCACGAGCATCGGGTCGTCCACGGCAATCTGAAATCATCGAATCTCATTCTCGACGAGGGTGGCCGGGTCAAAATCACCGATTTCGGACTGGAACGCCGAGTGGATTACATAGGTGGTAACCACCCTGAACCGCAGGTCCATCAGGTCCGATACCTGGCGCCCGAGCAACTTCGTGGCGAGACCCCCAAGTCCACCACTGACATCTTCACGCTGGGGATCATATTCTATGAGATGCTCGCAGGACAGCTCCCCTTCAATGGTGAGAACGGCTACACTGTCATCAACAAGATCCGCTGCGAGGAACCCGATTACGATCTGCTTCGCAATGACGGTGTCCACGGCGATACCATCCTGCTGCTCAAGAAAATGATGGCCAAGAATCCCGAAGACCGATTCGCCAATGCCAATGAAGTCCTGCTGTCGGCCGATGCTATAGCTGTTTTCGAGCGCAACTTCAAACCGACGGGGTTTATCAAGAAGGACCGGTACACTCCCCGCCAGTACCTCATGATCTCGCTGCTGATGGCCCTGCTGCTGATCCTCTGGCTGGTGATTACTACGGTATACAAATAGGTCCGCGGCCGGGCTGTCTGCCAGCCTCGCAGGGACCAGTTGGATTCGCTGCAACGCACAGCGGTTGACTCATCCGAATCTCCAAAAAAGTGTTTGCCTGTTCGGTATAATAGGGTAGTTTACAGGGTTTGCCGGGAAGTAAGCTCCCGCGCAAGTGCCGGTCGCTGACAGGATTTTGGCCGGTACGTTTGGTCCGAAACATGCAAGCTGAGGCCCCACAAGCGAATGAAACTGAATCATAACGCTGAACAGATAGACATTTCGCAGGTCCTGCCGGTCATCCCGCTCAGGGACGTGGTGATCTTCCCGCACATGATCTACCCGCTGCTGGTCGGGCGGTCATTCACCATCAATGCCCTCCAGGCAGCCATGGCCGATAATCGCCAGGTAATGCTGGTTGCCCAGCGCGCCGCCAACATCGACAATCCGCGACAATCGGAACTGTATCAGATCGGACTGGTCGCTCGGGTGCTTCAGGTCATGAAGATGCCCAATGGTACCCTGAAGGTACTCGTCGAAGGACTCGTCCGGGCCGAGATTACATCTTTGGTCGAGGAAGAAGGCTATATGAAAGCCGGCCTGAATGTTATCCCGCCTGATACCGCTGAGGAAGATCGGGAAATCGAGGCCCTCTCCCGCTCGGTGAACGAGCAATTCTCCGAGTATGTGCGGCTCAATCGACGCCTGCCCGATGAAGTCCTGGTGTCGGTGGCTTCGATTGAGCACTACCACCAACAGGCAGACACTATTGCCGCCCATTTGCTGCAGAAGATCGAAGTGAAGCAGCGGCTGCTGGAAGCGCTCACCGTTCGCCAGCAGTTCCACATTCTCTCGGAAGTGCTCAAAGAAGAAATCGAGATACTGCGCATCGAACAGCGTATCGATGGTACCGTGCGCGAGTCGATGTCCCGCAGCCAGCGCGAGTTCTACCTGCAACAGCAGCTCAAGGCTATCAAGGACGAGTTGGGGCAATTCGATGAGCCCGGTGCTGAAGTCGATGATCTCTATTCCAAGCTGGACTCGAATGACTACCCTGAAGACGTACGCGCCAAGGCCGAAGAGGAGATAAAGAAGCTTTCCAAGATGCATCCTTACTCCGCCGAAGCGGCGGTGGTTCGCTCCTACCTCGACTGGCTGCTGGGGCTGCCCTGGAACGATTTCACCGAGGATCGCACTGACTTCTCTCAGGTCAAGCAAATCCTGGATAGCGACCACTACGGCTTGGAAAAGGCCAAGAAGCGAATTGTAGAGCATCTGGCCATCATCAAGCTGGCTGGTCAGGTCAAAGGCCCCATTCTCTGTCTGGTTGGCCCCCCGGGGGTCGGGAAGACTTCGGTAGGGCGCTCCATTGCCCGGGCTCTCGGCAGGAAGTTTGTCCGCATGTCACTCGGTGGCGTGCACGATGAGGCCGAAATCCGCGGGCATCGCCGAACCTACATTGGGGCCCTTCCCGGACGTATCATTCAGGCGGTGAAAAAGGCCGGCTCAGCCAATCCGGTATTCCTGCTCGATGAAGTCGACAAACTCGGCAAGGATTTCCGTGGCGACCCCGCCTCCGCGCTGCTGGAAGTGCTCGATCCGGAGCAGAACAACAGCTTCACGGACAATTACCTGGAAGTGGAGTTCGACCTCTCCAGCGTCCTGTTCGTCACGACCGCCAACAGCATGGCCACCATCCCGCCGGCGCTGCGCGACCGCATGGAGATAATCCGGCTGCCCGGGTACCTCGATTTTGAGAAGCTGGCAATCGCCCGCGACTACTTGCTGCCAAAGCTCAAGAGCGAAATGGGGATGGAATCGATGAATATCAGCTTTGAC
>WJKG01000286.1 GCA_014729205.1 candidate division GN15 bacterium
AGCATGTTCAAGAGAACGTGAAGGCTACCGAGGTCATGCTCGATGACGCCACCCTTGAGCGTATTGAGGACATCTTGGCCTCTATCGATACCGGCGCATAGACAATTACCCGTGAACTTGTAGAGAAACTGAAGGGACCCGCTACAGAAGATGTATCACACTATCAGAGAATTCGAGGACGACTGGACCCGCGATGTTGAGCGCACACTGATCGTGCTGGACAATATTCCCGATAACGCGCTGTCACAGTCGGTTGCCGATGGTCACCGGACGTTGGGGCGAATCGCCTGGCACCTGGCCACCACCATTCCCGAAATGATGGCTCATACCGGAATCACGCTGGAGGTCATTAGCGAAGACACGCCCATGCCGCCATCATCCAAGGACATCCGGCACGCGTATGAAGTCGTCTCGCGAATGCTTCTGCAGAAAATCAAACAGAGCTGGACCGATGAGACCCTGGAGAAGGAGGATGATCTCTACGGAGAGAAGTGGCCCCGCAAAGTCACGCTGCAGGTGTTGGTGCATCACCAGATTCACCATCGTGGCCAGATGACCGTCTTGATGCGTCAGGCCGGACTCAAGGTACCCGGGATGTTTGGTCCCTCCAAGGAAGACTGGGTCGAATTCGGTATGGAGCCGCCCGAGATGTGAGCCTCCTTCAGACTTAAAAAAGCGAAAGCGGCGGCCGGATATGTCCGCCTGCCGCTTTGGTCTGTTCCCTCAGGTCTGTATCGGTCAAGGTGAGGTGCGGATAATGCCAAACTCACCGACCGCTACAAAGCGTTCCCCATTCCACAGGACACTATGCAAGTCAACGGCTCCTGACAGGTTCCGCGGGGACCATTCCACGGCATTGTCTGAAACCACGATGTTGTAGGCGAAGACATCGTTCTTACCGACCATATCACCCACCGCCACAAATCGTTCACCTGACCAGGCGATGTCCTTGAGGGCGTCGGTCGTGGAACTCTCATCGACCAGCGTCCACACATTGCCGGTAAGTGGCCGCGTCATAATAACGCCGGAGTCGCCTACCGCTACCATCAGCGTATCATTGGCTCCGATACCGTACAGAGTGAGATCAGTGGGGGAGTTCTCGGGAGTCCAGGATATACCGTCGCTGCTGGAATAGACCTCACCAAACTCACCCACAGTGACGAACTTGCCATTGGCATAGGTTACAGCTTGCCAATCTCCCGGGAGCAGCGGAACGACCTCATTGAACGCCGTGCCATCGTCGGAGTAGTGAATCTGACCGGAACGACCTACTGTCACCATTCGAGAAGGACTGGCGGTGACGCCGTATATCGACGCCGCTGTGAAACTGGCCACGGAGTCCCAGCTCATCCCGTCAGCGCTGCGGATCACGGTCCCATCGGACCCAACGGCATACACTTGATTGTCGAACACGGTAGCATCGAACAATTCCGCCTCGACACCGCTGATCTGCGCGGACCACAGCTCGGTATCTTCCGATGTAACAATGGCACCCGTATCACCAACCGCGACCAGGAGTGAGTCAAACTGCACTATCGCACGCAATGTCCGTGAATTACCAGTCGCGTTCGATGTCCAGGCGATGCCATCGGAACTGGTGACGATATTGTCATTGTTGCCCACGGCTACGATGAGTGGCCGGGTATCGTCATAGATCAAACCACGAAGGTGGTCCGTTGCACTCGACTGCCGAAGGGTCCAGACAAGTCCCTCGGGCGAGGTGACGATTTGTCCGTTTTCACCGACAGCTACGAATTGATTATTGGCATAAGCAATCTCGTAGAAATAAATCCCCAGACCCGAAAGCTGTCGAGTCCATGCTGTGCCATCATCGCTGGTAAATATCGCACCGGACTGACCGACCGCTACGAACCTGTCTGGCGATGCGGCCACGCCATGCAAGACGAAGCCGGGCTGAGACAGCGTATCCTGCCACTCAGTGCCATTACTCGAGAGCAGAATTTCATTGGTACCGACCGCTACGTACTGCTGTCCCTGAACGGTGATATCGTAGATATCGTTGAAAGATGTGTTCTCGCCAAGCTGCCATGTGGTATCGGTTGCGTAGACAAAGGTGCCCACCGCACCACCGGCGACGAACTTCCCGTCGGCATACACAACGCCATGCAGCCAATTCTCGGTAGGGCTGTCGATTTCCGTCCAGGTGAGGCCGTCGTCCGACTCCAGGATCACACCGTTGTTGCCGACCGCCACCACAGCGCCCTCGGGCGCGGCCGCCACACCGAGCAGATCGACAGTGACCGGTGACTCTCGACGGGACCACACGTCACCATCCTCGCTGGTTACAATTGTCCCGGACAACCCAACGGCGACATAGCGCGTGCCATTGAACGTGACAGCGGTCAAGTAGCTGCCGCTTCGCGAAGTCTGAAGGGTCCAGGAGTCGCCCGGTATCACCGGGCCGGAAGAGGTGGGATCATCATCGTCGCCGCAACCGATCATTACCAAGGCAATAAGCGGCAGCACCAGCAACAAACAAAACATCGCCCGCGGGCAAGATGGCATGCACATACTCCCCATTCGTTGGGTTAACTTCTTGATCGAAGGCGACATCAGGCGCCGTCTCGTTATACACCAGAGATCGAATATATGACTCATGTCGTTGGTGGGCAACCCCGAATTACAAAGCGTGAAAGACTGAGTTCTGGCGACCGCAATCTTGGAAAAAGGGGAAATGTTTACCGTTGCCACAGTTCGGGCGGCAGAATAGATTGTCTCATACCGTAAGCAATTGAACTCGAGTGACGATTAACCAAGTATGAAACGCGAACATCTACTCGTCGCACTGTTCATGGTCATCGCAGCAGTGTTTGTCTATCTGTTCTACCAGATCATGGTGCCCTTCTTTGTGCCCATCATCTGGGCGGCTATTCTGGCCATCCTGTTCTACCCACCGTACAGTTGGGTGCTCGGTAAGGTCAAGCGCAAGGGACTTGCCTCGATAATCATGTGCATCCTGATCGTGATCGTGATTATCGGGCCGGCCACCTACTTGTTTGTGGCATTGGTGAATGAGGCAGGCGATGCCGTCCGCGAAGTAAACGCCATGTACAGGAGCGGTGAACTGGATGAAATCCTGTCGTTCAGGATACCCGGTATTGACACCCTGCGCGATAAGCTGGGCCAGTATTACGATTTATCGAATTTCAATCTCGAAGACCTCATCAAGGATGCTATAGACAAGGTTAGCTCGGTCATTCTCAACCAGACCAGCTGGCTCATTGCCAATGGCACGAAGGCAGTTTTCTTCTTCATCCTCATGGTCTTTACCTTGTATTTCTTTTTCAAAGACGGAGAATCAATCATCCGCCGCATAAAACGGCTCATGCCGCTGACCATAAACCAGACCAATGTTACCTTCGGGCAGCTTCGCGACGTCATTCAGGCTACCATGTATGGCGCCGTGGTTGTGGCCCTGGTTCAGGGTGTGCTGGGCGGCGTCCTTTTCGCCCTGGTGGGGATACCCTCGGCCGTCTTCTGGGGAGCTATTATGGCCTTCCTGTCGGTGTTGCCAATGGTGGGAGCGTTTATCGTCTATGTCCCCGCCGGGATTATCCTCATCCTCAGTGGTTCGTATATCAAGGGTATTATCATCCTCTTTGCCGGAACGGTCATCATCAGCCAGATCGACAACGTCCTCAGACCGCTGTTGATTGCGGGGCGAACCTCCATGCATCCGCTTATGCTGTTTTTTGCGGTCATGGGCGGTATTGCCGTTTTCGGCCTGCTGGGCGTTGTGCTGGGACCGCTGGTGGCGGCGGCTTTCATTACTCTGCTCAAGATTCTCGAATTCAGACTTCATCCCGATGCCTCCGCTGGCCTGGGAGCCGGCCAGGAACCCTGATTCTTCCCTTCCAGTTGGCCTGATTCCGCTTTATCGCGACCTCACTGTACTTTCACCAATTAGGCAATCTTGTGCTGCCCAGTTCGTTATCGTTGTGCGCTCATAACTGTCTGTTGTACAGTTATATAACATATTTGTGAGCCTTCCTCCAGACTTGGCCCGCCATTTGCAGAATCGCCTTTATAGTATTGTGATCACCCTGCAACCGAAGGGAGAAAATCTGTGAAACGGTTACTAATATCAGCGCTGGTGGCCCTGACCCTGACCGCCGGACTGACCATCATAGGCTGCGACAAAGAGCGGATAGTGGAATCCTCCGAAAAGGTCCAGGAGATTGTTGAGGTAACCGACACGGTCTTTGTCCGCGATACTATCTACCGTGTCGATTCCATCAACACGGTAGATACTATCACGCAATACGTGGGTGAAACGGACACCATCGTCTACCACGACACCACCTGGCGCTATGATACGACCTGGCGGTTCGACACGACCTACATCACCGAGACTGATACGGTCGTGATCGTGGATACCGTGGTAATGGTAGGCGGCAGCGATGATACCGTCTATGTGGATACGTCAGCCGTTCAGTACGACACGATCATGATCTATGACACCACGACGATTACCGATACCATCACGCAGCTCGACACTATCATGCAGGTTGATACCGTGATCCAGACGCAGCTCGACACCGTCTACCAGACGCAGTATGTCTATGACACCGTTACGATCTCCCAGTGTGAGCCGCAAGTCCATTTCGCTTACGCCGCTCTGCAGGGCTGGGGTGATATTGAGGTGATCTCGTCTATCAACGCCGAATATGGTTACGAGGATGGCTGGGTATTCTGGCTGTCGATCTACATGACCGCTATTGAGAACCCGTCACCGGGCGTGTATGACTTCTACGGCTATATTGACTACTGGTCACCGGACTGGTCGCAGTTCGTACCCTTTGAGTTCGGCTACCGACTGACCTACATCAGCGGCGATGCTTCCGATCCGAATAACTGGCAGCTTACCGACGCTCCTGCGGGAGGCGGCGGTGGTGGCGCCGGAGCGGCTCCAGGAACAATTATCCAGCGTCCGGATGTCGCGCCCATTCCCGGTTCTACGAGCGGCCTGCGGGTACTCGAGTCTCGTCCGAGCGCAATGCAGCGTTAATCCCGACTCTGAACATAGTGTGACTCCTCTGACAGGTCCGCCTAAATGGCGGGCCTGTTGTGCTTCCCGTCGATTTGGCCTCGCGGAATTCCGTTTGACATCTCGGCGGTTACCTGCGTCTTCACTCAAAAGGGATCAATTCGTCTATTCACACAATCCGGGGGTTTCTTATGACTAGGCATAATTCTGTTAAGACGATCACTGTCCGTGTTATGCTCATGGGGCTGCTGGCACTGGTGATGCTGGTAATCGGCTGTGGTGACGATGGTACACCGACCGACTCAACAGTCGGCCCGCCCACCGACTGGCCCGTGTACCTGATGGTAGGCTGGGGAGAGGAGACGGTGCTGCGCTACTGGCCGGTAGCAAACACAGTTGACACCCTGTCGGTTCCAGTTCCCACAACGGCTGCGCCGGGCATCTCGCCCGATGGTAGCCTTCTGTATCTGCCGTCGGACAGCCAGCTGGTGGTTATCGCGCCCGATGACCCGCAAACCGTTCTCCAGAGTGTGGATTCCAGTTGCTTCGGACTGGGGCCGGTTGTTTCGCCCGACGGTGCCTACATTCTATCTGAGAATGGCGTGCCGCGAATCGGTTGGGACCCTGAACCTCATGATGTGCTGTTTTTGGATCCTTCGCTGAACATGGTCCATGCGGCGAACAATGTGAGCAATTTTGGTGATGTATCGTTCTCCGCCGATGGGTCCCGTGCGTACCATATCTCAGGTGAACTTTCCAACGACATCCGGGTGTACGACCTTTCCTCCACGCCGGAACTCATCAACACCTACACGATTGATACCGGGGCACCGTACTTTGTGGAGGCTATCCCCGGCACTTCGCGCTTGCTGCTAAACCTGCGAATCCATGCCCAGACTTTTGTGATGGCAGTCTATGATATGGACTCCGATTCTATCGTCTTCATGGACGATCGCAGTCTGGACGTGGCGTTCGACGCTGTGGCTAAGCACGATGGGACCCAGGCATACTACAGTATACATCCTTCGACGGTGGTTGAATACGATGTTGCCAGCAACACCATCGCGCGTGAGATCAGCACCGAATCGGCGTTTGGGCTTGTGCCAACCTCTTTCGTCGCTCGATCGATTGAGATCACTCCCGATGATCGTCTCCTGTTGCTTCAGTCGGACGCGCGAGTCACGGCCACGGGGATGCTCACATTCGACCTTGCGGCGAATCGGTTTATCGGTTTTCAGTATCTGCCATATGGAGTCGGTCGCATGACGGTGCAAAGCGGAATGTAAGTAACGGCAGGGCGCGGCGGGATTACACCTCACGCGCCCTTCTTGTAGCGCTCGAACAGTTGGCCCCATTCCGTCTTGGAATATTTGCGGATTATGCTTTTGCCCACAGTGGGATACCAGAACCAGTCGTGGTAGATGTTGCTTGCCATCGGTGCCCACACCACCAGCGGCGAGTGCAACGCGACTTTCTCAAGGAAGCGTAGCGGGCCCTTGCGGAGCAGTTGGTCGCCCCATATCACGAAAGATTTCTTGGTGTGAAAATGGAAGTTGATTTCGGAGATATCCTCACCCAAAATCTCGATTTCCCGCATGTCTGCTACCCCCAGTCCGCGTTCCTGGCACATGCGAAGGTAGGGGATACTTAACGGATCGAAGCCCATCAGTTTGGCCGCGACGGCATCGATTGCCACCTGGTCTGCAGAGGCGAGAATCAGGTTTTTCGAGTGTGGAATCATGGTACGCGGCCCGGCTCCATCGCCGGCTACGGTACCGTCCATCACTGCCAGAATATTCGGATGAAGCTGCTTCTGCATCAGCATCAAATCGACCAGGACCTCGTGCATGTACTTGTGGGCGTAATGGCGCACTTCTTTGAGCAGGCCGCCGAAACTGTTCTTGATAGCCCCGGTGGTCGTGGAATGCCCGTGCGTTTTTACCGTCGGCAGGTGGATAATCTGTTTGCCAACATACATTTTCGGGATTTCGATCCCTTCCGGGAAGATCTCGTTGAGCTTCAGTAGCTGATCCCCGAAATCAAACACCTCCCACTCCACCTCGGGCAGGGCAGTAAATCCAAGGCCATACTTGTCCAGTATCGGCATCCAGAGGTTGTTCCGCGCCCCCTTGTGGGGGTTGGTGACCACCGTTTTGTTCTCGAGCGGGAACAGTTTATCGGGTGCGTACCCATCCTCGACCATAGTTTTGACCAGACCTTCTACCTGCCAGGGCTGGGAGGAACAGGCGGGGAAGTACTTGGTCCAGGAGAGGTTCAGTTTTAACAGGGTGTCTTCGGACTTGTCGATAATCGATTGATAATCAATAAGTTCCAGCAGTTTTCGGTAGTCGGCGACAACCTTCTCGGCGTTGGTACGTACTACAGCTACTCTAGCGTTTGCCATGAGCCTCGATGCTCCCGTTGGATGTTAAACAGCGGGGAATATACCCCGGAAGGTTAAACAAGTCAATCGCTGACAAGTGTCGGCAAAACCCGAGATTTCGGCTAAAATCCTTGCCTGACGTGTCGATTAGTATTACGTTGAGCAGTCTACAACGTGACTGAATGCAAATTCTCTGATGTAGATGGGTCGCGAGAAAGGATGGACGACCGAGCTTTGAGCAAGGGCTCATTATCATCGCTATCCTGCGGTGTAGTAATGGTTTTTCTTGTTGACACTGTATGTGAGCCCGCATAGCTTTCTGCCCCAACGTGGAAAAGGCTGTTTGAGGCGTGCGAAGTCTCGGTTCTTCGCAAGAAAAGGGTAATGAAATCGGCTGATCTACCGATCATTATAGGGACCGAGATACTGTAGCACATGCTGAACCAGGGTGTCTGAATTCGGCAGGATTGTCAGGGACGACAAGAAGACACAAGGAGGAAGACCCATTGTACTACGACGGACTGAGCAAATCCTTCCCCGGCAGGGGCCCCAAAAAAAAACTTTTCATTCCATTGAAAAACAGGTAGGTAAATGAACATAAGGACAAAGAAAAGGGAACTTCTAAACCCAATTGTTTTCAAGGAGATTTTCAGGATGAAGCGCAACACCAAATTCCTATTGGCGCTCGTGTTTTCGATGAGCGCATTGGTAGGACTGGGAATGTTCACGGGTTGCGGTGAGGATACGACCACCGTCACCAACACCAACCCGCCAGAATCCCAGGATTCCGTTGTCGGTACTGCGCACGGTCAGGTGCAGGATGCCTGGAATGGCGCCCTGCTCGAATCCGTGTGGGTGTACTGGACTCACAAGGGGACCAAGGACTCGGCCATGACCGATGCTAACGGTCTGTGGACCACCGGTCCGACCCTCTCGCCCGGTGACTTTAATTTCACCTTCACTATCAACGGTTATGCCACTGCTCTGCAGCAAGGCACCATCCGTACCGTTGATGACCTCGCTGAAGACCCGAACGGCGGGTACACCGACGAGGCTGTTGTCGATGTCGACATGTACCCCATGAACGGTGGTCTTCAGGGCCGTCTGTACGAAGCCCTGCCGACCGGAGCCCCCAAGGAAGGCGCTCTCGAGTTCAAGCTCGATGATCCGAACCTGCTGGGTGTCGTTTCGGGTGTGACCGTAACTCTGGACTATTCAGAGTTCAACATCGTCCCGAACAAGTACACGACGACTACCGACGAGACCGGTATGTTCTCGTTCACCAACGTTCCGGCCGCTATCAACGAGGACCTGGACGGCGATGGTAACGACGAACGCGTCAACCTCAAGACTGCTGCCTTTGAGTCGGGCGGCCAGACCTTCGGTGCCACGTCCTACGACGAGACCACGGGTCTGCCGGATCTGACTTCCGGTATGACGGTCTCCGTGCCGAACATCTACGCCCCGGTACAGGGTGAGGCCCAGATCGACCTGAGCTTTGCTCCGGTCGTGCTGGAGTACAATTTCATCGGTGGTGAGTTCGGTGTGCAGGATAACATCGAGATCAGTTTCTCCGATGCAATGGACGAAGCCCAGACCACCTTCGTGCTGAAGGATGGTCCGCTGGTTGCTGGCGCTCCGAGTGGTGCCGCGGTTCCGTTCACCAAGACCTGGGCTGCCGACAGCAAGTCAGCGACCATTGATCCGGCGACGCCGCTGGAGACCGGTTCGACCTACTCGATCCAGGTCGACGGTAAGTCTGCCGACGGTCGTACGTTGCAGGATGCCGATGGCACTGCTGACTTCAACCGCAACCTGAACACTCAGGCCGGTATTGAGCTGCTGTCCGCCAACTTCGTCGAATTCGGCGCTGGTGTGGACGATTTCGCTCTCGATGCCAATGTCTGGCTCGTGTTTGATAAGACTCTGGATACTACCGTCAGCGGTACCATGGTCAAGCTGCTTGACCAGACCGACGGTGGCACTCCGGTCGAAATCGTCTGGACCAACCCGGGCGACACGATCAAGATCGATCCGGTTGAGCCGCTGTTCACCAACCACGAGTACAAGGTAGATTTCAAAGTCTACTCTACTCTGCCGGGTGACTATGCCAGTGACGATGAGGATCTGGCCGGTATTACCTTTACGACGCTGAATACGGCGACGATTCCGGCCGCCGTGACTGGCTTCGAACTGAACTACGTGGGTACGAAGAAGTTTGACTTCGACGATACCGACGTCAAGTTCAAGTGGGCCCCGGTTACCGGTGCTGACTACTACGAGGTCTATGCCAAGAACAACAAGGGTGCGACCAACTTCGTGAAGGTCGATACGGTCAATCATGCCGACCACCTGACCAGCCAGGTCACCACGGTCGACTTTACCGATACCCTGGCCGCTGGCGGCTATCCTGTGCTGAAGACCTTCGATATCTATAGCGATGATAAGAAGAACAACGGCACCGACCGCCTCTTCACGCCGTTCACCGATGGTGCTCAGGTTACCTTCAAGGTGCGTG
>WJKG01000029.1 GCA_014729205.1 candidate division GN15 bacterium
CATCGAGTGTCTGTTCTTCACCCGTATCCAGGGCCTTGATGACGCATTCCATCTGGCGCTCAGCCGCGTCGCGGGGAAACAGATCGTGCACTGTACGGCCCACAACCGTCTCGGGGTCTACGCCCATGGCGATAGCTCCCGGTTCATTCAGAAAGGCAATCGTGCCGTCGCGTTCCACCAGTCCTATCAATGCCCGTACACTGTTAACGAGAAGACGATAGTGTTGCTCACGGTCGCGAAGCGCCTGATCTGCCAGCCGTCGGTCGGACACATCAGCAAATGCTACCTGAATAGCCGGACGTCCGTTGAACGTCGACAACGCTGAGTATGCTTCCATCCACCGCAGTTCACCCTTACCAGTATTGATGAGGACCTCATATCGATCAGAAGTCGGGGCGTCACCACCATCGTTCATAATCTGGCCACGTTCGCCTATCTCCGTCTGTGATTCGGGATGAAAGACCTGTTCGATCAGTTCTTGATCGGACATTCCCAGAAGCTCCTCCTCGCTTCGTCCAAGGAGTTCGCAGGCGGCTGAATTCACGAAAGCTACTTTGTTGTCCTGGTGTACGATTATACCCTGTAGTGAGTATTCCGCCAGGTTACGGAAGTTCTCCTCGCTGATCTCGAGTGCCTTGCGTGCCTGAGCGAGCTTCTCCGCCTCCACCAAACGCTCCTGCGTGTGAGTCAACTGTTCTACGGTATGATTAAGCTCGTCGCGCTGAGCACTGATTACCAGATTCTGCCGACTGGCTCGCCGCCATGACAGCAGCAGGAGTATCGCGGCAACCAACAATGGTACGGTCACAACAACAAAGACCAGCCACGGATGACGGAGCAGAAAATTCACGGTTCCGGAGGGCCTGACCTCGTACAGAAATAGCTCGGACCGTTCTTGATTGGCCAATACCAGCGAGTAGTCACCATCGCGTTCGGTGGGTGTTGCCCAGGCAATCGGGGTTCCGGGGGGGCTTGCCAGATAGGCTACTACATTCAAGTCCTCGTCAAACAGCCACAGAGATCGGTCCACCGTCTTGACCAGCAGGTGGGGTTCCCCTGTCCCGGTGAAATCATGTATGGGCATGGGACCCGCGATTCTGGTCGGAAGCTTTACGCTTGCGAGTCGCTCCAGGCGGCTGTTGTAGATTTGCAGGCGGCCGTCGCTGAGCCGGTGGACGAACTCATTCTCACCATCGTTGTTCAGATCATCCGGCTGAATCCACGCCGCCAGGTGTGACGTGTCTATCACTACCGAATCCAAAACCCGCCCGGTGGCGTCTACGATCACCATTCCCGACCCGTGTGCCTCCTCCGGATCGGACTCATCCAGGTGCAGGTAGGTTTGTATGTAGACATCCTCGTAGCCATCTCCGTCCCAGTCGGCATACAGAGCCGTGGCCGGCTCAAATACACTACCTACCTGGCGGTACCAGAGTAGTTCACCATCGCTGTTGAATGCCGCCACGTAGGAAGCGGTATCTGCCATGATATCGGTGACGGCGGCGTTACCCTTGGACTGCAATGGTACGATCAACACCGGTTGATCGGTCCGCGGGTCCCGAATGACCTTCAGTTTCTCACCGACGATGTTGGCAATATCGAAACGCCAGCGAATCTGCCGGGCCTCCGGTTCGATACAAATGAGCTGACGCGGATAGAGATCGTAGTTCGCGTCACAGTCAATCAGCAGCTCCTTGTCACCATCGGCGTCCACATCGAACAGGTCGATCAGATCACCCTGACCGTCCCAGTAGCCGTTTTCATCGAGGTCTTCGCCCGAAGCAAGGAAGAGCCGGAAAAGTGTGGGATTTTCCGGAGACATCACGTGCAGCCACATCGTGTCGCGAGTTACGTACGTGACTGCAAGGTCACACTGGCCGTCGCCATCGAAATCGTGAATCAAATGGTCCTGGATCCTCTTGGTAGGCAGGTGCAAGTGAGCCTGTGCTCTCTGGCCCTGGCGGTCGCTATAGAAGATCACCGACGACAGCCCGCCCATCGGCCGCCAGTTATCGATCAGGTGAATCGAGCCCCCTTCACAGTGTCGATCGGGATCAATAGGCAATATCTCACCGCTCGTCCGGTGACCGCGCTGGTCACTCATGACGCTGCGATGAACCATCACCAGCCGATAGGGAAGGGTGCTCGGTTCCTCAGGTCTGGTGAGAACGGTTGTCTCGGATTTGCTCTTATCGCCGGTGCAACCAGCCAGGAGAAGCATCAAGCAGAGCAAGACGTAAGTAATGTGCATCCGTCTCACGGCAAGTCCCCACGCGTTCTTAACTTAACGGAAATATACCAAGAAATCTACTAATGTCAATTGTGCCGATACGGGAACCGGAGTTACCAGACCGAAGTTATCATTGCTTTTGAAAGACCGATACTATATGGAGTATATGGAAAAGCCCATGAGATCGGCCTGAACTCCCAACCGCGAAGGAACTACATGTCCGCCCAAGACAACCAGCAGCCGACCGAGAACCAACCTCAGGGGCCGCCGCCACCCGATTCGCTGGGTCCAAAAATACGGGTGCGCGGGCTGGCTCATGACCGCGATGGCCTCTTCCGCGTTACCCTGGCCAACCAGCGGACGTTTCTTGCTTACCTGCGAACAGCACTGACCATGTTCGTAGCCGGTGTAACGTTCATTCGGTTCTTCGATTCATTGCTGTTGGAAGTTGTCGGCTGGGTCTTTGTGCCGTTGGCGGTGGCGACCCTTGTGATTGGCGTCTATCGGTATAACTCGTTGCGAGTACGCATGAAAAGGACTCGCAAGAGCCTCTACGACCGTCACTCCAGGACTGATACATAGTTCAAACACGGTTGGGGCATTCTGAAGACGACTGGATCAGACAAACCGGCAGAAAAAGGCCGGGGCTCTCACGAGTCCCGGCCCTTGATGTTTTTGCTTTCAACCGTGACAGGAAACAGCAGGCGACAGGCTACATCACGTCCTTGAGCGTGAGACCGTTCTTTTTGAGGTAGCGCATGAAGCCCACCTTGTGGATACTGCGCAGGGCCTCGGTTGACAGGCGCAGGCGAACGGTCCGTCCCAGTTCGGGCACATAGACGCGCTTGGTCTGCAGGTTCACCATCTGCCGACGCTTGGTGATGTTGTGAGCGTGGGAGACATTGTGGGCGCGGTTGGGGCGCTTTCCGGTGATTTGACAACGGCGTGACATGGTTTACTCCTGAGTTCCTGTTATCGAGTTTCCTTGAACAGGACGTGCTTTTTGAGGATCGGGTCGTACTTCTTCATCTCCATCCGATCCGGATGGTTGCGCTTGTTCTTAGTCGTAATGTACATGTACGGACTCTCCGTACTGCGCAACTTCACTTTGACTCGAACATCACCTTTCTTGGCCACAACATATCTCCTGTCAGATTCCTGTCATTCGCAAAACTGCCCCGAGCTTTCGGGGTAGAGCCTCCAAGTATACACGATTATTGTCGGATAGACAACACTATTTTTACGCAAAAAGCGACCCGAATCGCAAAAATCCGCACGTGGTGGCAAGTCTCATTGCGGTCAATTCTATTCGGCGAAGCGCCAGAAACGGTTCCAGCACCAAAAAAGGCAGCAAAATCTCGTGAAAAAATTCGCAAACAAGTTGTGTTTTATGGGAGCACAATGTATATAAATAGGAGCGTTCAACTTAGGTTATGTGATTGATTTCACAAGAAAGGCGTCGACCACCTCGGTCGT
Organism: candidate division GN15 bacterium; assembly: GCA_014729205.1. Taxonomy (GTDB): domain Bacteria; phylum Zixibacteria; class MSB-5A5; order GN15; family FEB-12; genus WJKG01. The sequence goes on from WJKG01000029.1 coordinate 3,707, forward strand.
GCCGGACCGTTTGCGGACGTGTTGCGCACAACTGAATATAGACAACGAAATAGAACCCAATGGCTTAAGGGGAACCAATGGCACGCGAGATTTCACTGAAGACCATCGATGATCGGTTCCGCCAGAAGATCAAGGAGATCAGTGGCCAGAACTTCCAGCAGTGTTTCCAGTGCGGAACCTGCAGCGGTTCCTGTCCCATGACCGAGCATCTGGATCTTATGCCGCGTCAGGTTATGGCCCTGATACAGTTCGGGCAAGCCGACGCCCTCGATGTGGCCAAGACGCCCTTTGTGTGCGCGTCGTGTCACACCTGCATGGTGCGTTGTCCACGAGGGCTGGATCTGACTAAAATCATGGAGGCTGTGCGGCTGGTCAAACTCCGCCGCAATGTCAACGAAATCGAACCCTCGAACCTGCAGCCGGAAGACGTTACCGAGATGCCCCAGGTAGCCATGGTCTCTGGTTTTCGCAAGCTGACATCGTGAGGTTGCTATGAAGATTGCTTACTATCCCGGATGTACGTTGAAGACCAAAGGCAAGAGCCTGGAAACCTCGGCACTGGCCTGTATGGGGCAGTTGGGCATCGAAGCCGAGGAACTCGAGCGCTGGAATTGTTGTGGAGCGGTCTACTCGCTGGCCGATGATGACCTGATCCACATCGTGGCCCCGGTGCGCGATCTGATCCGCGTCAAACAGGCCGGTCATGACAAGGTCATTACACTGTGCTCCATGTGTTATAACACACTGGCACGAGCTAACGAATTGATGCGCCACGATGAAGAAAAGCGCAAGACCATCAATGATTTCATGGACGAAGAGCCGGACTATACCGGCGATGTACAGGTATTACATTTCTTGGATTTCCTTCGCGATGAGATCGGCTGGGACAAAGTCAAGGAAAAGGTGACCAAGCCTCTGTCAGGTATGAAGGTGGCCCCCTATTACGGGTGCACGCTGCTCCGGCCGAAGGAGGTCGCTATTGACCGTGCCGACCAACCGGAAGTCATGCACTCGTTCCTGGAAACACTGGGAGCCGAGGTAGTAGATTTTCCGGGTGCCATACAGTGTTGCGGAACCTATCAAGTGTTGGGGAATCCTGATGCCGCCTTGAAGGTATCGCACGATATCCTCTCCGATGCCACCAGCCATGGTGCCGAAGCACTGGCCCTGACCTGTCCGCTGTGTGATTACAACATGAGCAAACGGCAGGACCAAATGCTGCAGAAGTACGAGGGAGCCCGGGAGGTTCCTATCTATTACTTCACGCAATTGATGGCCATAGCGATGGGTATTCCAGTCGAAGAGTGCCATTTCGAGCTGAACCGCGAGAGTTCGGTCCAGCTTTTGAAGTCAAAGAACCTGGTTACCGGTTGATTGGCCGCCAGGTAATGAATGCCAACGAGGAATGTGTATATAGCTTGGTGAGGTTCAGATGAGCATTGTACCACAAGAAGAAACAACAGCCACCGAGACCAAGATGGTCCCCATCTATATCATGGGGAAGCGCTACGAGGTCCCGGCCACGCTGACAATCATGAAGGCGATCGAATACGCCGGGTACAAGTACATCCGAGGGTGTGGTTGTCGTGGCGGTGTATGCGGCGCCTGCAGTACCGTCTACCGCAAGCCCGGAGACTACAAGATCTACACCGGCCTGGCCTGCCAGACAGTGGTCGAGCCGGAAATGTACCTGACGCAAATGCCATTCTATCCGGCCAACCGGACGACGTATGACTTTGGCGAACTGACCGGTACCCCTGACGAAATCAATCGGCTGTACCCGGAGTTGTTCCGCTGTGTGGCCTGCAACGCCTGCACCAAGGTGTGCCCGATGGATGTACAGGTCATGGATTACATCGCGGCGCTCAAACGCGGCGACATCCAGGCTGCTGCGGAGATTTCATTCGACTGCATCCAGTGCGGTCTGTGTGCCAGCCGTTGCATGGGCGAACTGCCACAGTATCATATCGCGCAGCTGGCACGTCGTCTGAACGGCGCCTATCTGACACCGAAGGCCGAGCACCTGCAGACGATGTGTGCCAACATCGACGCCGGCCGGTACGACCCGGGTCTGGCAGAGCTCAAGGGCATGGATCTGGAGACGCTCCGCAACACGTACCAGAGCCGCGAGATGGAACCGGCCAGTGCCGGCGAGGATTGGACCCCACAGGATAAGAGTCACCTGTAAGCCGCTTAGCGATTGGAAAACGAGGTTATACTATGCCATATCCCGAGGAACTGAAGCAGCTCATCAAGAAGGTCGAGGCGACCCGCGAGGCACGAGTTGAGCGCAAGAAGAACAACGAGGAAGTGCCGTTTCTATCGCTGGATGAGCGCGAGGAGATGCTCAAGTATCATCCCGATGTCAAACAAGAGGGACGTCGGGAACTCAAAGTCGGCCCCAGCAAGGGCTACGCGGTGGCTCACGAAATGGCCGATATGCTGGAAGCCCGAAGCCGGGTCGAGCCCGAAAAGGTCGATCTAAGTAAGATCGACTACGAGACCGATGTACTCGTTATCGGTGGCGGTGGTGCCGGCACGGCAGCGGCTCTTCTGGCCCAGGAACAGGGACAGAAAGTGATCATCGCCACCAAACTGCGTCATGGCGATGCCAATACGATGATGGCCGAGGGTGGCATTCAGGCCGCCGACAAGGGCCATAAG
>WJKG01000287.1 GCA_014729205.1 candidate division GN15 bacterium
CGAAGAAAGTGACGAGCAGGAAGATAGCTTTGTCCTCCAGCATCCCGTGCCGCTGAAAGACCTTGTTGCTGAACTCGGCCAGCCCCCCGAACGCGAACAGTAGAAGCAGCGAGAGCTTCAGGCCGCGCTTTAGGCGATCGGCGGGGCGGTTGATCAGCACTATCGAACCCACCGCCAGCGCAATCCCCACCCACTGAATCGTCCGCGGTATCTCCTGCCACAGGATCAACGAGAGTGACATCGGCACCAATATACCCAGCTTGGCGAACGCGCCGGGCAGACTGACGCCGTGATTGCGGACGCTTATCTGATAGTAGATGAAAGCCAGAAAGAAGAACACCCCCGCCACCAGGCCGACACAGACGGCCCAGGCCTGGCTGGCAGTGTCGGTGAGCTGGTCGGCCCGGCCGACAACGGCCCCGGCCAACCTCGGGAGGGCGTCGATAACCGCCGCCGGCGACGGAAACGAATGCCCTGCAGCGACAACCGTGACTATGGCCGTGATGCATGCTGTGACGTAGTTGGTGGTGGTGACCGCATAGCGATTCATGTCGCGCGTTTCGCTGATGCGAAATATGAGCGCGATGGATGCGCTGCAGCCAATGGCCAGGATCAGGAACAGCATGGCATCAAGGGCCAGGGACCGTCAAAGGTTCATGAACCTCTGGACGAACCCGAGCCACCGCCTTTGGGCCTGTGTCGCGGTCGACGCTTCTCGGGCGACTTCTTGGCGCTGGGTGGCCGATAGTCTACCGGCTCGGGGGCCTGCTGGGGCGACTGGAGCGTCTCCTGGTAGTAATCATCGAGCAGCATTGACATGATAGAATGGTCATCACCCTCGGCGATGGCCTCCGCCAGCGGTGCGAAGCGCTGCATGCGCTCGACCTGCACCCGATCGCGATTTCGCAGTCGCGCCTCCAGGGCCACAAGCAGACGCTCGGAAACGATGCGCTGCACATCGGCCTCGGATGGTGGCTTTTTCTCCAGCAGGTCTATTTCATAGCGAGCGGCAATCCGCCGCAGTTGCGTGAGCTGTTCACCGGACACCAGCGATATGTTGACACCACTGGCACCCGCGCGGCCGGTACGTCCGGCGCGATGGATGTACGCCTCGGGATCTTCGGGTGGCTCGTACTGGATAACATGCGACAAAGCCGGGATATCCAGACCGCGGGCGGCCAGGTCAGTGGCCACGAGGAATTTCAACCGCGCCTGCTTGAGTCGCTGCAGGAGCTTCTCGCGCTTTTTCTGGGGGAGGTCGGCACTGAGTTCGTCGGCGTCATAGCCAAACCGCTTGAGCACGACAGATACATAGTGCACCATCTGCTTCGTGTTGCAGAATATAAGCGCTGAGGTGGGGTTTTCTACCTCGATCAGCCGCACCAGGGCACGATCCTTTTCCATGGGCGCTACATTGTAGAACGCCTGCTCGGTCTGCGGTACATGGACTACATCGCGCGACAGACTGAGCATCTGCGGCTGTGTGAGAAACTCCCCCGCCAGCGCCATCACGTGTGGCGGGAAGGTGGCGCTGAACATGTAGGCGTTACTCAGACGGCGTGGGAGGTATTTCTTGATCTCTTTCATGTCGGGATAGAAGCCCATCGACAGCATTCGATCGGCCTCATCGAACACCAGGATTTCCAGCCCGTCCAGCTTGAGTGTACCTCGCAGCAGGTGATCCAGGATGCGTCCCGGCGTGCCAACAACGATATGCGCGCCCTTCTTGAAAGCATCGATCTGCGGACCGTAACCGACACCACCGTAGACAGCAACAGAGCGTACCCCGCTGTCGCCGGCAAGCATCTTGCACTCACTGTACACCTGGCCGGCCAGTTCCCGGGTGGGTACCAGCACCATCGCCTGCGTCTCGTTGCGTTTGGGTTCGATGCGGTGCAGGATGGGCATCACAAAGGCGCCGGTTTTGCCGCTACCGGTGCGCGACTGCACCATCATATCACGCCCCGCGAGGATGTACGGCAGGGTCTTGGCCTGCACCGGCATGAGTTCGTCCCAGCCGGCCCGTTCGGCCGCCTTTCGGATGGCATCCGGCAGCTCTTTCAGGGTGACTTCCGGGAGGGCATCCTCCGGTTCGACTACGTGCTCCTCGCGCTCTCTCTTCTCGGCGGGAGTCAGTTCTTGTGGCTTAGCGTTCTTTTTCGCTCGTCTCATAGGTCCCGATCTTCTTCGTGTTACCCCCTGGTTACTATCAGCGCTCAAAGTAATGGTTTCAGCACGGCTTGTACAGTACGAAATACAATGGCGCGCAACAGAATAACATACACTTGCAGTCACTGCTTGCTAACTGCGATTCACTGCGTATTATTGGGGTGTACCCACAACGAGAGAGATTGTTTCGATGACAGATTACACGACCAGAATAGCGCAGGAACTGAGCATACGGCCCAACCAGGTTGACGGCACGATCAGGCTTCTCGATGATGAAGCCACCGTTCCCTTCATAGCCCGTTACCGCAAGGAAGCCACCGGCGGGCTGGACGAAGTGGCCATCACCACCATACGCGACCGGCTGGTGCAATTGCGGGCGCTCGATGAGCGCCGGGAGGCGATTGTCAAGTCGCTCACAGAGCGTGAACTGCTAACCGATGAGTTGCAGGATCAACTCGAGTCGTGCGAGACAATGGCACAACTGGAGGATGTCTACCTGCCATACCGACCGAAACGCCGGACTCGCGCGACCATCGCCCGCGAGAAAGGCCTCGAGCCGCTGGCGGAGTTGTTGTTTGGACAGGACAACATCAATGTCGAGAAGGCCGCTGGCGACTATATCGACCCGGAGAAGGATGTCGCCGATGTCGAGCAGGCTCTCGCCGGAGCGCGAGATATAATCGCCGAGTGGGTCAACGAGGATACCGATGCACGCGGGCGGCTTCGTGCCATGTTCGAGCGGGAGGCAATGATCACGTCCAAGCTCAACCGCGGACAGGAGGAAGCGGGAGCCAAGTATCGGGACTATTTCGAATGGCATGAACTGGCCAACCAGGCACCCTCGCACCGCCTGCTGGCCATGTTCCGTGGTGAGCGTGAGGGCGTACTGCGGTTGTCGATTGCGCCCGAAAAGGACCGCGCGCTGGACCTGTTGTGGGGCATCTTCCTGATTGGTGCCAATGCCGCCACACAGCAGGTGCGGGATGCTGTTGCTGACAGCTACGATCGGTTGCTGCGACCGGCCATGGAAACGGAGTGGCGTGGTATCCTCAAGGAGCGTGCCGACCAGGAGGCAATTCGAATCTTCTGCGAGAACGTGCGCGAGCTGCTTCTGGCACCACCGCTGGGTCGCAAGCGGATCCTGGCGATCGATCCCGGTTTCCGCACCGGCTGCAAGGTAGTCTGCCTGAATCATCATGGCTCCCTGGAACATCATGACACGATCTTCCCCCACGAGAAGAATGAGCGTGGAGAGCGCGCCGCGCAGACGATCCGACATCTGGTTGAGCGATTCACAATCGAGGTGATCGCCATTGGTAACGGCACGGCGGGACGGGAGACGGAGCAGTTTGTCAAGGAGCTCCGGCTCGGGGACGAGGTCGGGATAGTGATGGTGAACGAGGCCGGTGCCTCCGTGTACTCCGCGAGCGAGGTGGCTCGCGATGAGTTCCCCGACAAGGATGTGACAGTGCGCGGTGCGGTGAGTATCGGCAGGCGGTTGATGGACCCGCTGGCGGAGTTGGTGAAGATCGATCCCAAGGCTATCGGTGTCGGGCAGTACCAGCACGATGTGGACCAGAAGGCGTTGCGCTCAGCGCTCGATGATACCGTGCTCAGTTGCGTTAACAATGTCGGTGTGGAGCTCAATTCGGCCAGCCAGCAGCTTCTGGCGTATGTGTCCGGACTGGGTCCGCACCTGGCCAAACAGATCGTGAACTGGCGGGAGGAGCATGGTTCGTTTGGCAGCCGCGATGACTTGCTGAAGGTTCCGCGACTGGGGCCGAAGGCGTTCGAGCAGGCAGCCGGTTTCCTGCGTATAGCAGAGGCAGCCAATCCACTGGATCGCAGCGCGGTGCACCCGGAGAGCTATCCCGTGGTCCAGAAGATGGCGCGCGATCTGCAATGCGATATTGAAGCCCTGGTTCAGAATGAGACCCTCAGGCAGCGTATCGATGTCAACCGTTACGTTTCTGAGCGGGTTGGACTACCTACATTGCAGGACATTATGAGTGAACTCGACCGGCCGGGGCGCGACCCGCGCGCATCGTTCGAGCCGTTCGCCTTCTCGCAGGCGGTGACCGGAATTGAAGATGTGCAATCGGGCATGACACTACCGGGAATCGTCACGAATGTCACTGCCTTTGGGGCGTTTGTCGATATCGGGGTGCACCAGGACGGTTTGGTGCATATCAGTGAGCTTGCCGATCAGTATGTCTCCGATCCCAATGACATCGTCCGGGTCCAGCAGCGCGTAACGGTGCACGTTCTCGATGTCGATCTGGAACGTCGGCGGATAGCATTGTCGATGCGTCGTCAATCACGCGAGAACTAGCCTTTGGGCACGCGTTTGACGCCTCGGTGACTAATCATCCAGATCCCACGGGAAAAAGCGGAACTTGCCACGACCGGGGGGCTTGATCTGGTGGTGGCGTTCGTGCAGGAGCTGGCCGAATTCGGCACCGATTACGAACACGATTGAACTGTAGTAAATCCAGAAGACAATTGCGATACCAACCAGGTAGGCGCCATAGATGCGGCGCAGGTTGGCGGCGTTGGCCAGGTAGAAACCGAACAATTCCTTGGCAACTACCCAGAGAATGGCGGTGGCCATGGCACTGGCGAAGGCGGCACGCTTGGGGGGGCGTTTCGATGGCACCATGTAAAAGATGAACAGGAAGGCCAGCATGATCAAAACGAACTGGCCAAGCCAGATGGCCGAATCGACAAGGAGCCCGGGATCAAACGGTGCTAAGACAGCAATCTTCTCGGTCAGGCGGTGGACCACACTGAGTAACGGGAACACGGTTGTAGACAGCAGGAAGTAAGTCAGCACCATAAGGACCAGGCCAAAATCGCGGAGCTTGGAGACGAATATGGACTCATCGGTTTGTGTCTTGTAAATCTGATGCAGTATAGTACGCATGGCGCCAAACAGTCCCGACGAGGCAAACAGCAGACCGAAGAAGCCCAGGGCACCGGCAAGGCGTTTGTACATTGTGAATTCCTTGATTCGCTGCAGTACGATATCCTTGAGGAATTCGGCGTATTCAGGGTACGGGATGGCCTGGTCGATGAAGTTGGTAATATCCTGAGTGATTGACTCCCGGGTCAGGAGCAGCCCTACCACCGCGAAAACAATCAACACCAATGGCACCATGCAGATCAGCAGGGAGAATGCCAATCCACCGGAGACCAGGAAGATGTGATGGTCATCGGCACGGTTGTAGACCCCGCCGATGTAGTACTTGATGGTTTGCCAGATCGACTTCAGTTTGAAAGCCGCCTCCTACTTTTCGCTATTGCCGTTCTTTGCCAGGTGAAGCGGCGGTGCAGATCCATCCTTGTCCTGCCCCATGTACAACGTCACGTGTGGGAACGGTATCTCTATACCCTTCTGATCAAAAGCAATCTTCATCCGTCGGTTGAACTCGCGGCCGACATTCCACTGTTGGATCGGCTTGGTCTTGATACGTGCCTTGATCACTACCGCGGAGTCAGCGAATTGATCGACACCGAGAATCTCTATGGGTGCGAGTATCGACTTGGAGAAGTTCTCGTCGCTACGCAGGTCCTCATCGACCTCCTTCACCACCGTGATGACATCATCGGTGTTTTCACGATAGGCGACTCCAATATTAAACAGGTAGTAGGAATAATCCTTGGTCATGTTGGTCACCGTGCTGATCTGTCCATTGCGTACGAAATGCACATTGCCGGAGAGATCTCGCAGCACGGTATTTCGGAGAGTGACGCGTTCGACAATACCGCCTTGACCGGCAATCTGGACAACATCACCGACGCGGATCTGGTCCTCGATGAGAATGAAGAAGCCACTGATAACATCGGACACAAGGTGCTGGGCGCCGAAACCGACGGCGACACCAACAATACCGGCGGCGGCGAGCACCGGGCCGATATTGACGCCGAATTGGCCGAGAACCATCATAACGACAACGGCCACTACCGCTGTGAGGACTATGTAATTGACCAGGGAGCTGAGGGTGTCGGCTCGCTTTTTCATCTCACCATCGACCTTCCCCCGCTCCATGAGCGTCCGGAAAAGGCGGTTGACCAGGACTTTCGAGATTCGCAGGACGATGAACGCCACGACTACTATAAGGGCGAGACGCAACGCTTTGCCGAGTAGCCAGTCGTAGTCGATGCCCTTGAAGAACTCTGCAATAAAGCTTAGATCCATGTACTGCTTCCTTGTAAAGGGGTTCTGATGGCTTCACAAGCAGGACCCGCACAGTCTTATGTCGACCCCAAGATGCAAGATAATGCGTCGTGGGCTCAACTGGCAAGCATTCAGCGAGCGAATGGCATGGAGCAAATGTGTCTCGCTTGCGTCGCCGCGAACTAACAGCTACTTGAGTCTGTTAACCACATAACAGGGATCGATTTGAATTGTTCAACAGGGGTCACTGCGCCCCAAAGGAGACAGGATACCGTGCCCGAACTGCTGATTGAATGGATGCCTTTTATACTGCTTGCCAATGTCGCCTCGGGGTTGATGATGGCCGGGATCATCTGGTTTGTGCAATTCGTGCATTATCCACTCTTTCGAGCGTACGGTGTCGAGGATTTCCGGCTGACCATGCGTAAGCACCAGCAGCGGACGGCGTTTATCGTTATTCCGATCATGCTGGTGGAGTTGCTTACCTCCCTGATCCTCCTGGTGTGGACACCGGAGAGTATTCCGTTCCGACTGGTTGGAATCAACGCGGCGGTATTGGCTGCAATCTGGCTTCTGACATTCCTCGTACAGTCTCCTGTACATCGAAAACTCCTTGACGGCCCGGCAGAAGAACTGACGAAACGACTGGTCAACGGGAATCTGGTGCGAGTTGTCTTGTGGTCAGCGCGGGCCGTGACCAGTCTGGCGATGCTGGTTTTCTGGTACAGTTAAGAACACCTGACAAGAGAATCACCCCCAAAAACTGAAAATAATCGAACCGAAAGGGAACCATTCTGTCTGCCTCGCAGTTCTAGACGATACTTAGACAAATGCAACACAATAAGTCGTTCTTATTAGACATTTAGGACACAAACGGACAGCACAGCAGGCAGGACAAGCGCGGTTGCTGTCGGGATGACGAAAGAGGAAACCATGGGATCGATCGAACTGAGCAGGAATGACGTGCTTGAGAATGAGCAGACGGCAGAGGCGGCCAAGCAGGTACTGACCAAGGCAGATCCAATCGAGCAGCTTTATCGTGATATGATAGTGCAATTGGGAGAGAATCCATCACGAGAGGGTCTTATGAAGACCCCGGCTCGGGCGGCCAAAGCGATGCGCTTTTTGTGCCAGGGATACGAGCAGGATATCCAGGAAGTGATCAACGGAGCGGTGTTCAGCTCGGACGCCAGGGACATGGTGGTGGTGCGAGATATCGAGCTTTACTCGCTTTGCGAGCACCATCTGCTGCCGTTTATCGGTAAGGCGCAGATCGCTTACATCCCAAATGGTAAGGTGTTGGGGCTCTCGAAGTTGGCGCGAATTGTCGACGTGTACGCGCGCCGTCTGCAGATCCAGGAGGAGTTGACCAACCAGATCGCCAACTGTATTCAGAAATACACGGACGCCAAAGGCGTTGGGGTGGTGATCGAGGCCAAGCATATGTGTATGATGATGCGTGGTGTCGAGAAGCAGAATTCGAGCATGACTACCTCGTGCGTGCTGGGAGAAATCCATGACGACCCGGCCACCCGTGCGGAGTTTTTCAGCCTGGTGAGGCGGTAACGTACGGGGAGGAAAAGCCAATCTCGCAATCGGAAACCGCGACCCTTGGCAGTGGAGGTCGCGTTGGGCAGCCGACAGGAACTCGTTTCTGGTCGGCTGTTCCCATTTTGGGGAGGTGGTTGTGATTGTGTCACATTTGGTCATCGGCGCTTGACGTGAGCAGCGTGGGACGATTGATTGGTGAGTGACACTATCTTGTTTTCACTTGTAACCAATCAGTATCGGAGTACACCCATGACATCACAAGAAATGCTGGCTAATCTACTGAGTTTGAACACCGGAGCGATCCAGATGACGCTCAAGGAGATAAGCCATGAGCAGGCGATTCACAGTCCGCATGAAACCTGCAATTCGGCGGCATTCATACTGGGGCATATCGTGACCTATCGTTACCAGATAGCAAGGATGCTGGGGATGGATGAGTCGCATTCGCTGGGTAAGACATTCGAGTGGGGCGCCAGTGATGAGAACCGGGAGCAGTATCCGCCGCTGGCAGAATTGCATGCCGAGATGGAGGCGATGGGGAAGAAAATCACGCAGCGTCTCAAGAGTATCAGTGTCGACGAACTGGCTGCCGAAGCTGATTACGAGGTGCCTCCGATGCCGAAGACGGTTGAAGGGGCGGTGTCGTTCCTGGTGTTCCACGAGACTTACCATGTCGGACAGTTGGGCTATCTGAGGCGATTCAACGGGCAGGAGCGTGCCTTCGGTTAGTTCTCGGTTACGGTTTGGACGAATGGGGTAGCGAGAGCGTTATAAGGTACATATATTGGATTGTAAACAGAAGCTGGGTTAGACGGCTGGCTTGAGGGGCTTGTTCTTGTCTCAGTGTCACTCGAACTGCGAGACGATGGCTACATGCGCTACCTGATCACAATTGCATTGCTATTGCTGTTGCTGGCGGTGTCCGGTGTGGCAACAACGCAGGGGGCTTCACAGGCACCCGCAGGTGCGATTGCGGGGCGGGTTATTGATGTGTCTACTTCGCGACCGGTCATGGGGGCCACGGTGCGTCTGGAGAGTACTCGCCGCACGACCGGTACCGACAGCACCGGCCGTTTTGTGTTTGAGGCAGTGCCGACGGGCAGTCACCAGATCCGTGTATCCAGTGTGGGGTATCAGACAGCGCAGCGTTCGGATGTAATTGCGCGTTCGGGACGGACAACGCAGGTTGTCGTGGGCCTGGCTCAGTCGGTGACGCTGGTCGAGGGTGCGGTGGTCAGTGGCGGTTATTTCAGTCAACCGGCGCTGGAGCAGCCCGGGACGGTGAGCTATAATTCGGAGGAGATCCGTCGCACGCCGGGTTCGGCGGGGGATGTCAGCCGCGTGATGCAGAACCTTCCGGGGGTGAACAAGGGCGGCCTGGCTATCAACCACTTAATCGTACGCGGGGGGTCACCGACCGAGAACGGTTTCTACCTGGACAATATTGAGATTCCCAACATAAACCACTTCCCCGTGTTCGGGACGACTGGAGGCGCGATAGGGCTTCTGAATCCGGATTTCATCGAAGAGGCGACGTTTTATGCGGGCGGCTTTCCGGCATCGTACGGCGGGCGATTGTCCTCGGTGATGGCGCTGCGCTTTCGTGAGGGGAGTCGGGAGCGCACGGAGTTCCAGGCGGACATGGGCCTATCGGGCTTGGGGCTGATCGGCGAAGGGCCGCTTGGAGACGATCGCGGTAGCTGGATGTTTGCGGTTCGTCGGAGCTACCTGGACGTCCTGACCGAGGCGCTGGATGTGGGGATTCTGCCGCGCTACTCGGACTACCAGGGCAAGGTGGTGTGGGATGTCGCGCGGTCTCATCGGCTGACAGCCCTGGGAGTTGTCGGGGTGGACGATGTCGAGCTGGATCGCAATGAGTCGGCATCGATTTACGGTACTACCGCAGCGCTGGAGTATGCCGGTGGTGTCAACTGGCGCTTTCTCTGGGGTGATGAGGGCGTGTCGGAGACATCGCTGTCACACAATCGGACGACCTTTACGCTGGACTATATCGATGAATACGATGAACTGCCACAGGTAGCACATCATGAGGACAGGCGCAGCACGCAGATTCGCAATGTGAACCGTGTCAAGCTTGGACGAGCTCATGAGTTCGAGGTGGGTGGCGAATACAGGTGGTCGCATCATGAGGTGGATGTATTTCAGGATGTGACGTGGCATCCATTTGGCTACGCACCGATCGATGTTGATCTGGCCGATACGGTATCGGACAACACGTATGCCCTGTTCACC
>WJKG01000288.1 GCA_014729205.1 candidate division GN15 bacterium
CATGCCCCCGACAATCCATCAGTCCCCGGTCGCCAAACGGGCCACATCGATCACCTTGTCATCCTTGCCCAGGTTGATCAAGCGCACACCCTGTGTGTTACGACCGATGACCTTGATCGCACCCACCGGCTGACGGTTCGCAATACCCTTGCGAGTAATCAGGATCAGCTCGTCATCGTCGACCACTTCTTTGATCGATACCACCTTCCCGTTACGATCCGAGGTCTTCACATTGATGACCCCCTTGCCGCCACGGTTGGTGACTCGGTAGTCGCTGATCTTGGAGCGTTTGCCGTACCCGTTCTCGGTGACCACGAGGATCGAGGAGTCACGACGGACAATCACCATGCCCATGCACTCATCCCCTTTGGCCAGGTTGATCCCTTTCACACCGTATGCAGTACGCCCCATAGCACGCACCTTCTCCTCCGGGAAGCGGATCGCCATGCCGTCGCGGCTGGCCAGGACAATGTCGTTGCTGCCATCGGTAAGCGAGGCCTCGATAAGCTCGTCCCCCTTGGGCAGGTTGATGGCATTAACACCGGTGACGCGCGGGTTGCTGAACGCATCGAGCGACACCTTCTTGACCATGCCGTTACGCGTGGTCATCATCACGAATGTATCCGGCGTGAAATCACGCACCTTGCAGAAGGCGGTGATAGTCTCACCCCTCTCGATCCGGCACAGGTTGACAATCGGCTTGCCTTTGGCCATACGCCCGCCAGTGGGGATGCTGTGTACCTTCACCCAGTAGCAGCGACCGCGAGTCGTGAAGAAGAGGATGTAGTCGTGTGTCGATGCCACAAACAGGTGCTCGGCAAAATCGTCCTCTTTGGTTTCGATCCCAATAATCCCTTTACCGCCGCGTTGCTGCCGGCGGTAGGCCGAGATCGACAGCCGCTTGATGTATCCCTGGTGACTGATCGTGATCGCCATTTCCTCCTCGGCAATCAAATCCTCCACCGTCAGTTCCTCGGCTGCGTCCTGGATTTCTGTGCGACGGTCATCGCCGTATTTCTCGGAGATGTACTCGGTCTCTTCTCTGATGATCTGCATACGGAGCGCCTTGGACTCCAGAATGGCCTTGAGCTTGGCGATAGTCTTGATCAGCTCCCGGTATTCATCCTCGATCTTCTTGCGCTCCAGGCCGGTCAACCGCTGCAGGCGCATCTCCAGAATAGCGGTCGCCTGGCGGTCCGACAGCTTGAACTTCTTCATCAAGCCGGCGTGGGCCGTGGGAGTGTCTTTGGACTTCTTGATCAGTTCGATGACAGCATCGATATTGTCCAGCGCAATCCTGTACCCCTCCAGGATATGGGCGCGCTCTTCGGCTTTGGCCAGGTCATACTTGGTCCGGCGTGTGACGACTTCATGACGGTGGTCGACAAACGCCTGGATGAGCTGCTTGAGTGTCATCTGCTGCGGGATTCCGTGATCCAACCCGAGCAGTGTCACCGAGAACGTATTCTGCAGCGTCGTGTGCTTGTAGAGCTGGTTGAGCACGACCTCCATCTGGGTGTCACGCTTGAGCTCGATCACAATCCGCATACCATCGCGGTCGGACTCGTCGCGAAGATCCGTGATGCCTTCGATCTTCTTGGCGTGCACCAGATCGGCGATCTTCTCCAGCAGGTTGGCCTTGTTGACCTGGTAGGGGATCTCGGTGACGACAATCGCTTCCTTGCCGTTCTTCATCGTCTCCTGCACGACCTTGGCACGCACCGAAAGATGCCCGCGCCCGGTGGTGTAGGCAGAGTAGATACCGTCGCGACCGTTGATGATCCCACCGGTAGGGAAGTCCGGGCCGGGGACGATCTCAAACAGATCTTCATTAGTACACTCCGGATCCTCGATCACCTTGATGATCGCCTGGCAGATCTCGGTCAAATTGTGCGGCGGCGTGTTGGTTGCCATACCGACCGCAATGCCACTGGTGCCATTGCAAAGAAGGTTGGGGAATTTGCCAGGGAGGACGGTTGGCTCCTTGCGGGTGCCGTCATAGTTCTCCATGAAATCGACGGTCTCTTTCTTGAGGTCTTCCAGCATCTCCATGGCAAGTGGCGTCAGCCGTGCCTCGGTGTAACGCATGGCCGCGGCACCGTCACCGTCGATCGATCCGAAGTTACCTTGCCCATCCACCAGCGGGTAGCGCATGTTGAATTGCTGCGCCATACGTACCAGCGTGGGGTAGACCACTTGCTCGCCGTGCGGGTGGTAGTTACCGGAGGTGTCACCGCAGATTTTGGCACATTTGCGAGGGGGACGTCCCGGGGCGAGGTTCAAGTCGTTCATTGCGACCAGGACGCGGCGGTTGGACGGTTTCAGGCCATCACGGATATCCGGCAAGGCACGGTTGGTGATGACCGACATGGAGTAATCGAGGTAGGAGTTTTTCATCTCCTCCTCAAGGAAGATCTGCTCTATCTTCTCACGCTCTAAAGCCATGGATATCAGTCCTTTACACAGTTTCGAAATACACTTTTACACACTTCAGTGTACGCAATTCACCTTCGCAAAGCAACAAAAAACCCGGCTCAATATCGGCTCTAAGATGTTGAATAAGAATGGGTTACGTTGTCGAGTCGAGCGGCCTGCAGACTACTTTGCAACATACATCCAGTGCCAGCTCTCCCACGGAAACGGCGAGTCGGAATCGTCGGGATAGCTCTGTTCAAAGCCGAATTCAGCCGCGTGCTGTTGCAGCCACTCGTAAATCTTTGTATGGGCAAAGCGCGCCTCCGAGGGCACCAGGTCCAGTGCCCGGCCGGTATGATGCTGGCTGTAGCCGGGCGGGGCGACCTCACGAAGCACTCTCGTTGGTTTCTGTCCCTCCTTCAGGCGACGCTTGATGATCCGCATCTGAAAACCGGGGGAGCGGAAGCCGGAGTCGGTGATAAGCTTGACACTGTCCTTTGCGGCTGCGGCTGCCATCTTCACAAACGCCTCCCGCGTCTCGCGAGTGACATAAATTCGGTACTCCTCGTAGGTCAGGCTGTCCGGCAGGCGTACGAGCGTGATGCCATCGACGACATCAGCAGAATCCAGCTTCCATCCACACCACTGGGTTGGCAGCATGTACCAGGTGCTGTCGACCAACACTGAGTCACAGGAGGTCGCGGGCAGGCTGTCATACTCGGCAGCAGCGAACACGGCAGGAGCCGCCAACACGGCCACGACCAGGATTATGACAGCCTGCCTGATATACATTATCCGTAGTACCTCAAGTCGGTGTTGCTGCTGGTCATGATGTCGGTATCCTTGATCAGTTCGGCGTCCTTGACTTCTCCCACAAATACAGTGTGGTTACCGGTAGTCACGGTGTCGACTATCTTACAATCCAGCCACGCCATCGCTCCCGGAATCAACGGAGAGCCAGTACCCGGCGAGTCCTTGACAGAGGTGCCTTCGAGCTTACGGTATCCGCTCTCAGCCGGTCCGTAGTAGGTCTTGGCAACACCCTCGTTACCTTTTTCGATCAAATGAATGACAAAAGCTCCGTGCTTCTTGAGCATAGGCGCCGACTGGTGAGAGTTCTTGATGACAATAGCCATCATGTACGGCTCGGAGCTGACCGGCGTCACCCAACTGGCGGTCAGGGCGTTGCCCTCGGTTCCCCTGCCCATCGTCACCACGTAGACACCGTGTTCCAGCTTGCGCCACACCTTGCGGATATTCTCGCTCATTTGCTCCTCCTGATGATGCTACATGTATGTTCTCTTGCTACTTTGCATAACAGTGGATCCGGGCCAAAGGTTTGCAAATAAGAGCCATCAGTCAACCTTGAACAGCGGAGGCCGGAAAGGTGCTCGAGGTTTCAAGACCCCCCTGATAGAAAAGACCGGCCCGAGGGGCCGGTCTTCATTCGCATCTGAGTATCTGTCGGCTGTTAGCAGACTGGCGCGGCACCACCTGAGAACAGATAAGCCGTCAGGTAGGTAAGGTCGCTCACATTCGGACCCTGACCATCGCCATTGACATCGACCGCCTCCAGGTTCACCGGTGCCGGGCCGCCACCGAACAGGTAAGCCACCAGATAGGTGAGATCGCTGACATTCGGTCCCTGGCCATCACCATTGGCGTCACCACAGAGGAAATCGCAGGCATCACCGACGCCGTTGCTGTTGCTGTCAGTCTGCTCCGGATTGGCTACCTCGGGGCAATTGTCACAGACGTCGCCAACCGTATCGCTGTCACCATCGGCCTGATCAACGTTGGCGTCGGCGGGGCAGTTGTCACACGCATCACCAACCGTGTCGCTGTCGCCGTCCGCCTGATCCGTGTTGGCCTCCGAGGGACAGTTGTCGCAGGCATCACCCACAGAGTCACTATCTGCATCATTCTGGTCGACATTCGCTACAGTGGCACAGTTGTCGCACTCGTCACCGACAGTATCGCTATCGCCGTCTGCCTGATCGG
Organism: candidate division GN15 bacterium; assembly: GCA_014729205.1. Classification (GTDB taxonomy): domain Bacteria; phylum Zixibacteria; class MSB-5A5; order GN15; family FEB-12; genus WJKG01. The sequence goes on from WJKG01000288.1 coordinate 4,417, forward strand.
TATTGGCTACCTGTGGACAGTTGTCACACTCGTCGCCCACAGTGTCGTCGTCGGCATCGGCCTGAGACGGGTTGCTGACATCGGGACAATTGTCGCACATGTCACCGCGGTCGTCCTGGTCGGTGTCTGCCTGGTTGGGGTTGTAGGTGGCCGGACAGTTATCTAAAGCGTCATCGACACCATCATCGTCGGCATCGGTATCCACCGTGTGTGGCGGCAACTGGATCAGGTCCACCCAGCCGCAGTCGCTGCCGGAGGACGCACTGCCATCTTTGGTGTAGCGCCATTCGAATGTGTGAGTGCCGGCAGTTACATTGAACGAGGCATGAGTCCAACTTACTGTGCCCGACCACTTATCCTTCTCAACGCCATCGACGAAGAAGCGAAGATAATCCCAATTGCTCTCCGAGGACACCCGATAGTAGAAGGCGATCTGGCCGCTCTGGCAATCAGGAATTGTCAGCATCATGGAGGACTCATCGTTGTGAGAGATGTCTCCGGATTTGGCAGCAAAACTGCCCTCGTATGTGGGATTATTGACGATGCCCCAGTTTTGGTCACCGCCAAACTGCCAGTCGTTGGCAGAGAAATCACCGGTCTCGAAATCCTCGATCTCGCGACCCATCGTCACACTGAAACTGATCGTGTCCAGATAACCCGGGCTGGCCGTCACCTCCAGGTCAAACCACGCTTCATGATAGACCGGGCACAGGGGATCGACGACAAACGTAAAGGGCGTCTGGGATGTCTCGGTACCGCCCGATCCGGAGATATCAGGGAAGAAGGCGGTGCCGGTCTGCATCGTGACATAGGAGTCTGAAGTGCTCAGCACGGTTGAAACACCCGTCGCATCACCCAGACCAAGGTTCGTCAGCGTTACATTCATATCAACCGTGTCGCCGGCATCGACCGTGTACGCATCGTGATCCACAAACTGAATCAACGGCTCCAGCGGCACCGGGGCCAGTTCTACATCTTGAATAACAACACTCTCGTAATCAAGCACCTCGACCCCGTAGATCGTCTTGGGCACATAGCCGTCAGCGGAGTAGCGAACGTCATAGGTGCCGGGATAGATCATCCGATGGTAATCGCCGATATCGGGATCAGTGAAGACACGCGATGAATCTTCGTCGTGATTGAGCACCGTCACTGTAGCAAACAGCGGCAGCCCGGTCGATGAGTCAGTCACGATTCCCTTGATGCCATACATTGCGTGCTCGAGCCACGTCAGCATCGATCGTTTGTTCCAGTCCCAGTAGGACGGTAGTTGGCTGGCCGGAAGCAGCTTGGTGTTGGATATCTCCAGAGTCGCTTCACGACACCCCTGCCAGTAATTCATGTAATCCTGGCGACACCCGGGGGCTACATACCAGTCGTAGCCGTTGGTGATGCCGTCGTTAAATCCGTCCAGATAGCCCGATGATGAATAGTATTGGGCCGTATCCGCATACAAGTGACTGATGTACTGCCACCAGTTGTCGTCGGCGTGACGGGTTGCCGTGTTATCCCACGGATAGTTTACAACCTCCGCGCCGCCGTGATAGTTAGCAGAAATCACCCAGCTCTGTTGATCAGCAATGTTCATCATCGCCACCGTCTCCGGCTGCCATGAATTACCATCGGGATGCTGGCCGTTCCACGGGTCCGGGAAATTGCGATTCAGATCAACCGAGTTGGCATTGTACCGCGTGGCTCCGCTTACGGTGTGGTTGCCACTGGCATAGGTGCCGTCCGGATTGGCCAGCGGGTTGATCCAGATCTCCATATTGTCAACCATGCTCGTGACCCGGGGATCGGTGCCGTACGCGCTCAGCAGAGAATCAATCAACCGGAGCGTGAGTACATAGCCAGCCGTTTCATCGCCGTGCATGGTGGCGGTGTACATCACCTCGGGTTCATTCTCCTCCGTTGCAACATTGTCGCTTATCTTGGCATAGAGGAGTACCCGCCCTTCAACGGAGTAGCCGATATTGATAATCTCGCACAGGCCAGGATAGTCTGCGGCAAACTGGTACATCATGGAGTCGTACGCTTCGTAGGTCGGATAGTAGTCCCAGGCCTCGGTGTCTTTGGCAACGTCGGACATCACCGGATCCACCAGCGATGACGGATGGGGCAACAATTCGTAGTCATATCCCAGTCGTTCGAATTCGGCGAGCTCTTCGTCGTTGGCGTAGGCCCAGACCGTGCCTTCACGAACATCATCAATCGAGATAATGCGAGTTATAGCCTGCAGTTCTTTGGGTTCGGAGACTTTGAAGGTAAAGTAGTGTTCTTCGGCTGAGGCCTGTGTGGCCGCTATGGTCACAAAAGCAATCAGCAACAGGGTAAAGAGAAGTCCTTTCATAGCGCAAATGCCTTAGCCAGGAATGTGGGGTGTGTACTTGCTATTATCGGTTGAAATATACACAATTACAGCCTCAATCCAAGGCAAAACAAAACCCGGCCATGGCGGCCGGGTTCTGCTTATCACAATCGAGTTGTATTCACGATATCAATCAACAGTCCGGTGTCGTGCCATCGCCAAACAGGTACTGTACCAGGAATGTCAAGTCGGACACATTCGGTCCCTGACCATCGCCGTTGACATCGGCTGCATCCATGACCGGCGGTGGCGGACCACTGTTGAACAGGAAGCCCACCAGGTAGGTGACATCGGCTACGTTGGGGCCGGAGCCGTCACCGTCAATGTCACCACAGATATACTGGGGCACATCGGTAACCGTCAGTTCTACCGGAACAGTCCACGGGTTGTCGCTCGCGTCCGGATCATTGCTGGTAACGACCAGGTTGGCATAGTACAGGCCCGTGTCCATGTCGGTCGTATTGAAGTGACACATAACGGTGTCAGACTCACCCGCGGCCAGTAGCCCCGAGGTGCCTTCCAGACTCAACCAGCGACCCGGCGGTACGAACTCGATAGCCAGGCTATCTTTGAGGTATGAGCTCAAGTACGCCACTTCCAGCCCGTCGGTACCGTCATGATTCTCGATACCGACCGCGCAGTTGTCGGAATCGAAACCGGCATCGATCGACAGGTACTGATAGGTGATGGTACCATTAGGCTTCAGGATTATCTGAGCGGTGACCGTTTCACCGGGGCCGGCACCGTACTCGGGATAGTCCTGGAACTGGATGATGCACATGCCATCGGAGGTGTCGACAAAGACACCGGCGCCGGGGTTGTCGGCATCGGTCGGGTTCAAGTCATCCCACAGCCAGGCCAGGATGTTGTTGGGATCGCCCGTCGAGGGGATCGAGGTCTTAAACCGCGAATCCATGTTGTCAGGGCCGAAGCCGATAATGCCGTTGGAGCCGATGTAGATCTGGGTATAGACAGAATCATAGTACGGGAAGGCAAAGCCCATCTCGAACGGACCGGCATAGTTGTCATCGTCGAACTGCCCGACCAGGTTTGCTGCCGAACCGGAGATGTCCTTCCAATCGAATAGCGGGCCGCCCGCCTCATCGGAGTCGATCCAGTAGTAACCATACGCATCGGGACCGCCGGCATTCTTCTCCACCGGGTGCCCCACACGCGTGTCCTCGACTCCCTTGTGGTCATAGAAGTCTTCATCGAAACCTTCAGGATAGTACCGCCAGGCCGGTTCCACTTCGCCGGATTCGAGCAGTGCTTTGAAAGCCTGGTTCTTCACAATCGGCAAATATACCAGACTGTAGCTGACACTTCCCTGACCCTCGTTACTGATGATCAGCTCCTGTGCCGATGAATCCCCGGTCAGCAGTGTCTCATACAGATCGGCCGGGGCGACCGCGATAGCAGGAGTATAGTCGACACTGATATCATCCAGATACCAGATGTCACATCCTTCACACGAGCCCAGGGCATGGAAGCGCACCTGGAAATTCTTGTGCAGGGCGTCTGCCGGCAGGCGAAGAGTCACGTTCTTGAATGACTGCATGGCCACGCCGTCGCCTGCATGTTGGTTGATCTGTATCCAGTTGCCCAGGTTATCCTTGTATTCCACAAACAGGTCTTCACCGACTTCCGGGACATCACCAGAGCCGCCGGCCTCATAGTAGTAGGCCAGAACCGCCTCAGAAACGCCCTCCAGGTCAATCAATTGTGAGACCAGTGTATCATTGCCACCGTCAACCGCAATCGAGTACGGCTCCGACGGGGGCAGGACACCGTTCGAGGTTACCACCGACGCACTATTATACAGCCAGCGGGTCGTGTACAGGGTGTCATCCGGGAAGCTCTCATACCACGGGAACAGCCCGGGAGCGCCGACGGAAGTCGTAATCAACATACTCTGGTCACTCATGCCGCCATCGCCCGCGCTGGTTGCCAGCACCGTGGAAGTGTCTACCTCGTTCGTGTAGCTGTCCGATGGTACCGCCACCTTGGCAACAATATCAACCGAGTCGTTGGCGGGAACAGTGCCCGTATTGGTGATGATGTTCGTACCGGTGGCATCGAAGAATGCCACATCCCAGTCACCGGTACTCGTCAGGTCGTAGCTGTCGTCCAGCAAGCCTCGGTTGATGACTGTCAGACCATACACGGCCGAGTCGCCGGCGGCGCCCATCTGGTCGGACTCCGACGGGCTCACGCGGACATCATAATTAGGCGGCAGCCCCAGGAAGAAGTCATCTATGAACCAATCATCGAAGTCACCTGAGGTGGCTTGGCAGTAAATGCGGATACGGAACTCGTCATGCATCGCAGCCAGCGGCAGGGTGTGTTCGACTTCTTCGAAAGTGGTCATGTCCTCGCCAGAACCAAGGTGCTGGTCGAGCGTCTGCCAGTCGCCGCTGCTGTCCACATACTGAACCCAGAGGTCGTCATTGTTCTCGGGGGAATCGCCATCACCAGTGCGCTGATAGAAGTAGCGCAGGACCACATTGGCCTGCCCCGAAAGATCAATCAACTGGGTTATCAAGGTATCGCCCTGGGTCGGGTCACCATCGAGATTCAAGCTGTACGGCGCGGACGGTTCGTCAAGACCCTGTTCGTTCGATGTGCCGCCGGTATTGTAGACCCAGAGGCCCTGGTCCACCGTGGTCGATGAGAATTGGTCGGTCACCGGAATGATCAACGGCTCGCCAGAAGACATGGTCTCAATCGTCGCCGTTTCGGAGAAACCGGGATTGTCGCTGCTGGTGGCTGTGAGCTGGGCCACGTCGGTATCGCCGTAGACACTCGTTGGTATGATAACGGCTACCTTGAATTCAAACTGGTCATCGGGAGCCATTGAACCAGTCGAGCTGATCTGTGTCGAACCGCTGGCATCCCATATCGTGGTCGCCCAGACGTTACCCAGGACGCTCAGGTTGTAGTCATCAGTCAGCGACCCATTGTTGGTGATGCTCAAATCATACCACGCCGTATCGGCTACGGCAGCCGAATCGGAAACGTAGCTGGGGGTCAGCGAGAACGCCCAGGCCAGTACCTTAAATGTGAAAGTATCCGTGGTGTCAGTCTCACCATCCACATTGAAGGCGCTCAGGTAGTAGTTTATCAAGGCTCCGGGCGACTGAGCCGGAATGAAACCCTCGTACTCATCAGTGCCACCGGTAGCGGTCATGGTATCGGTATACCAGAAACCGCCGACCTGGTAGTTCACCAGCAGGGATTCGGGGATCAAGGCCGTTGTCGAGGTAACCTCCGCCGTCACCGTGTAAGGATTCAGCGTATCCTGAGTATCCTCGAGCGGTGTATGGGTGATGCTGACCCCGGTCTGCTCGCGACCATCGAGCACCATTGTCCCCGTGTTGTCCGGGTCAAGCCAGTCTTTGAGTCGATTCGAGGCAGAGCTGCCATAATCCCATGATTGGGAGAACTTACCATACCAGTCGGGCGTGATGGAGGCACAGGAGGCATAGCCACCGTGGAGCTGTCCCACCACGTGATGGTTCTCGTTGTAAATCGGAGATCCTGAGGAACCGCCTTCGGTCGTGCCATCTTCCCAGTTACCAACACGCCAGTGAGATTCACCCGAACCGGGGGAGCCCAGGTAGTTGGCGCTGGTGAGTGAATCATAATCAAAGGAGATCTTCTTGATATCACCCGAGGGATGATGGATGGCGGTCGTCTGCTGCGATGCTACATCCATCGCCGACCAGCCACCGTAGAACACACTGTAGCTGTCCGGCGGCTGTGCACTCAGTTCCAGCAGGGCGAAATCGGAGTACGAATTGGACGCTCTCAGTGTTGAGCCCGAAACCGACATCCAAGTGGGACCGTCGATATTGTCACACGTAGGGCTCTCATAATTGAAGATGAACACCCAGGTTTCCTCGCCTCCCAAACAGTGGTTGGCCGTCAGGAAGTACGGTGTGAGATCCTGGCGCACATTGTTGATCATAGAGCCCGAACAAAGCCGAAAACCGCCCGAGGTCGTAATCATGGCCACCGAGCGCTTTTCGGCTTCCCAGGGAGCGCCCTCCGGGCAGTTGACGTTGTTATTACATGATCCGGAACCACCAAAGCCAAGGGCATCCTTGGCATTCTCCAAGTCGAAGAACACATCCTTGTAACCGTGCACAATGCGGGACACTTCAATCTGTCCCTGACCGCTCACTTCGGCAGGTTCGTAGTACTCCAGGACAGTCCGATCACCCTTGACCGGCGCCGTGGAGAACTTGCCGTGGTTCTTGATATTACGCGATGTAAACGCGCCCAACACCATTTCCTCGTCCCCGCTGTACACGAAGAACCGGGCGCCATTCGGTATCAGATACGAATCATAAATCAAATTAATTGAATACGCTCCCGGACACTCGATTGCCAGACGCCAGATCCGGTCGCCGTTGGCCAGCGTATCCCAGGTACCGGAGTTGTTCAGCGTGTAGTTCACGTCGAACGGATAACCAAACCGAAATGGCACGCCCTTGCTCTCTTCCATGGCATCCTGCGCCAGAAGCGAGGGAACATCCAGCTTGGCCGTGCGAACCGTGGGAATAGTGCTCTTGAGACTGCGTTCAAAGCTCGGCGGTGTACCACCTTCGCTGATCTGAGCCTGGGCCGCGGGTACCAGAAGCACCAGCAGACACAGACCGGCTAACAAACGCAACAGTGGGGATTTCATGAAGACCTCTCGTTATAGACTCATGCTCTTGCTTGTTTACTCACCCAACCAGAGTGTGAGACCGACCAACCCGGTCGGCGAAATGTCATAGTTTATACGCAGCAACTGCGTCGGTTTTACAAAGCTACCCATGTGGGGCCACGGTCTTCTCTGGAAGACCGAACCCGCCCCCGAACAGGGTCCGTGCAGTTCTCGCAACTGCCTTCTGGTCAGGTAGTTAATAGTCCTGTCGGCCATTTGCAGCCGGGGCTGAATACAGCTATGCGGCGTATACTCAAGTTGCCCTGGGTCTGTAGTCGTTGCGAAAGGACACGTTTGTCTTCAGAGGTCGGCTGACGTTATTGAAGTACTTGAAAGGTAACTGTTTCCACCTGACACAATTACCTACATATATATGCATAAAATGGACACAGTCAAGCCATTTTTGGCCTGGCCCGGCACCCGTATCGGTGTGATCCAAACGAAAACAGCGGCCATCGCTTTCGATGACCGCTGTTCTATCGCAAGTGCAGATGAAGAATCAAGCTATCTGGTTTAGCCCTGGCCGCGCATGCGGGCCACACGACCCTCGAGCATCAGCAACTGTCCCTCGGTCTTGGTCTTGCTCACCATGTCCAGCATCTCGGTAGCCGAGGCGACCTCTTCCACCTGCTCCTCAACGAACCAGTTGAGCATGACCTCGGTGGGAGTGTCCTTCTCGCTGCGCGCCTGCTCGACAAGCTTGTTGATAGCCTTGGTGACCTGGACTTCGTGATCAACGAAGTCCTTGCAGATCTCCTCAACTGTCTTATAGGTGCTCTTCGGCGCCTTCAGTTGCTGAAGCGTGACCTTGCCACCCTGATCGAGGATGTACTTGGCGATCTTGTCCGCATGGCCCTGCTCTTCGGCTGCCTGATCGGCGAAGAAACCACCAAACACTGGAAGACCCATTTCCTCAAGCGTGAAAGACATCTGCTTGTAAATATAGTAAGCTTCCAGTTCCATATTGATCTGGGTGTTCAGGGCCTTTTCCATCTTCTTTGAGATCATCATTGTTGTGACTCCTTTCTTTCTCTTTCAATGCTATATCGATTACCCATATTAACCATTTTCAGCCATAGCAGTTCCCAATATGGTCGTGAAAACGACTAAATCAACCCCTTGTGTGTCAATTTCTTACGTAGTTGAAAGTGACTTTCAATTGCAGTTGTTCCTCAGCCGCATTGAGAATTGAACCCGTCGGTTCCATACACAAAAAAGGCGACTGCCGATCAAACGGCAGCCGCCAACGTCGCCCTCTATGTACTCTGTCAATCAACTCTCTAACAAGAGCTTCTCCATCTCATCGACCAACTCACCGAACAGAGCAATAGTCTGCTCAACCGCATGCGGTTCGGTCAGATCAACACCGGCCGCTTTGAGCATGTCAATCGGGTAGGCTGAGGTACCGGTCTGGAGGAACTCCATGTAGCGATCAAGCGCATCCTCGTCACCCTCGAGAATATGCTGCGACAAGGCCTGGGCCGCCGCATAACTCGTGGCGTACTTGTACACGTAGAACTGGCGATAGAAGTGGCCAATCTTCATCCCGCCCATGTCGTTCATAGGACCGATTACCACCTCAGGTCCCACGTACTTCTGGAAAATCTCGCGGTATGTCTGGCGAAGGTAATCGGCGCTGATCGCACCACCCTGTTCGACATGCTGATGTACGGCCAGCTCGAACTCACTGAACATCACCTGGGTGAAGAAGGTACCATCGATCTGGCGGATGTAATGGTACAAC
>WJKG01000289.1 GCA_014729205.1 candidate division GN15 bacterium
AGCGTCCTGAGCGGTGCCCGATCACTGCCCGCCCACTCTTTCAATGCATCATGGTCTCGGGCCAACAGGAGCTTCTTCGCTTCCTGTTGACGTTGTTTGCCCGAGGTCCGGGGTCTCGTTGGTTTGTCGCCTTGTATGCTCATTTTCTGACCATTTGGGGTTCGCTCTAAGAGCACCAGTATACCACACGAGACCACAAAAGGCAAACCGGGCGAGCCTGTACAGATATACTCATTTTGTCCGCATTTCTGCCGATAAATCCAAGGATAGCAGTTGTCTGACCAGCAGACAAATCCAAAAGGACAGAAGACATTGAGTAAGCGCATTGGTGACATCCTGATCGACAGGGGGCTGATCACTAACGAGCAAATCCAGCAAGCCCTTGCCGTTCAGCGAGAATCCAATATGAAGCTGGGCGAGGTGTTGGTCGACGAGGGATTCATCACCTCCGATGAACTGGTCGATGCCATCTCCGAACGACTCAATGTCCCCAAGATCACGCTCGACAATGTATTTGTCGACCCTGATGTTCTCAGCATCCTGCCTCTGGAACTCGTCAAACGTCACCAATTGCTTCCGGTCTTCAAGATAGGCGATACGCTAACCGTCGCCATGGCCGATCCGCTGGACTTTATCGCCGTCGACGAAGTCCGCTACCTGACCAAATTGAAGATCAATCGGGTAGTTGCCACTCGTGAGACCATCCTCCATGCCGTCGAGGAACACTACTCGGTCAAGGATTCGCTGGAAGATGCGCTCAGTGACATAGCCAAACAACAGCAAACCGATCTCCGTTCGACTGCAAGCGGAGCACTCGGCGATGATATAGTGGCGGGGGAAGCCCCGGTAATCAAGTATGTCAACCTGCTCATTACGCAGGCGCTGAAGGACCGATCGTCGGATATACATGTTGAACCCGAGGAAGACACTGTCCGCCTGCGCTACCGTGTCAATGGCATCCTTCAGGAGGAGGGCACTCCGCCAAAATCCGTCCAGTCTGCCCTGATCTCCAGGCTGAAGATCATGGCCGGTATGGACGTCTCGGAGCAACGCGTGCCACAGGATGGTCGATTCACTTTCGCCACCGGGCAGGGACCCGTTGATGTACGTGTCTCCACCTTGCCAACCATCCATGGCGAAAAAATCGTACTTAGACTGCTGGACCGTCGTAACCTTCTGCTGGGAATCGACAAACTCGGTTTCGACCCCGCCACGGAACAGCGCTTCCGCAATATACTTAGTAAGCCCGAAGGACTAATCCTCATCTCGGGTCCCACCGGATCAGGCAAAACCTCAACCTTGTACGCCATGCTCGACGAACTCAATTCGCCGGAGAAGAACATCATTACCGTCGAGGATCCCGTGGAATACAACCTGCCCCATATCAACCAGGTGCAGACGAATGAGAAGGTAGAGCTGACCTTCGCCTCCTGTCTGCGAGCGATTCTCCGCCAGAATCCGGATGTCATCATGGTGGGCGAGATTCGCGACTCGGAAACAGCCCAGATGGCTGTCCGCTCCGCCATGACCGGTCACCTCGTACTGTCGACAATCCATACCAACGACGCTGCCGGTGCTGTCTCCCGTCTGCTTGACATGGAAGTGGAGAGCTTCCTCCTGGGATCGGCGCTGCTCGGTGTTGTTGCCCAGCGTCTGGTTCGTGCTGTGTGTCCGTCATGCAGTGTCGATGATCCTCCGCCCCAGGAGGTGATGGCCAGGCTCCAACTTCCGGCTGGTGCACCGACAACATTTGTTCGCGGGGAAGGTTGCCCCAAGTGTGGTGATACCGGTTTCAAGGGGCGTAGTGGCGTGTTCGAGTTTCTGATGATCGATGATGCCGTCCAGCGGTTGATACTGTCACAGTCGCCAGCGTCGGAAATCAAGCGCCACGCCGTGGCGCACGGCATGAAGACACTGCACCAGCATGCCCTGGAGAAAGCGCTCAATGGTGAGACGACATATCGTGAAGTCCTTCGCGTGACCCAGCGTGCTGAATCAGACGAGGCCACTACGAAGAATGCCCAGTCAGTACACATATAAGGCCCGGGACCGTCGCGGCGAACTGGTCACTGGAGAGATCCGCGGCGAGAACCGCGAGGCGGTTCAGAGCCATCTTGAGGCTCTCGATCTCATGCCGGTCGCCATCGACCGCGAATCCAGCTTTTCGCTCGGCGCCCTCTTCGGTCGAAAGCACGGCGCGCGACTGGAGGACCTCATACTCGTCACGCGCAAGATGGCCACATTGTACCGCGCCGGCGTTGCTATATTGCGGTCGCTGGAAATCGTCGCCGAGCAATACGAAGATGAACCTCTCGGTGACGCCCTGCTGGACATCCGAGATCGCGTGGAACGCGGCGAGTCTCTCTCGGCCAGTATGGAGGAGTACCCGCATCTCTTTCCGCCGGTATTCGTCTCGAGCATTAAGGCCGCCGAGGTCTCCGGTCAGCTGGATACCGTTTTGGAACGGCTCGGCACCGCTCTGGAACAGGAACTGGTCACTCGCGAAGAAGTCAAGCGCGCCATCCGATATCCCATTATGGTCATTGTGGCCATCACGGTAGCCTTCTTCGTTCTCACCACCTTTGTGGTACCCAAGTTCGCCAAGTTCTATTCAGCCTATGGCGCTCAGTTGCCGACCCCTACCCGGATACTGATTGCTTTGAGTGACTTCATCACCGGCAACTGGTACTTCCTGATTCCGGCTATCGCCGTTGCCGTCTGGGGTGTCTTCAAGTTCGTGAAACTACCCGCCGTTAAGCCATATCTGGATCGGCTGATCCTCAGGACTCCGGTGTTTGGCACCCTCTTTCTGAAAGTCATTTTCTCAAGGTTTTCCCACGTGCTGGGCGTGCTCATTGCCTCTGGTATACCAATTCTCAAGAGCCTGCAAATCGTCCGCGAGACGGTAGGCAATACTGTCGTTGCCAAAGAGATCGAGTACTTCGAGGAGGGCCTGCATGAGGGCCGGAGTCTGTATGAAAGCCGCTCCAGGATGCCGCACTTCCCGCGTCTGGTGGTTTCGCTCATGCAGATCGGGCTTGAATCGGGATCGCTGGAGATCACGCTCAGGGAGGTGGCGGCGTTCTTCGATCGCGAAGTACTCTATGACTCCCGGCGGTTGACCGCGGCGCTGGAGCCGATTCTGATCGTCATTATCGGTGCCATGATCACCGTACTGGCTTTGGCTATCTTCCTGCCAATGTGGAACATAATAAGCATATTCCGCCCCTGATACTGTTAGTAAATGACCGAATTTGACGATAAGTAGACTAAAAAGAGCAATTTACTGGAGTCAGGTTCTTACAACGACTCCTAACCGACAGAAGGAGATGATCCATGTTCAACCGAAACCTCAGTGATCAACGGGGCTTCACGCTCATTGAGCTTGTCATCATCATCGTGGTGCTTGGCATTCTCGCCGCCGTGGCGATTCCCAAGTATCAGGATATCGCCGGCGAAGCGCGCGAATCATCCTGCAAGGCCTCGCTCGGTGGTCTGCGCAGTGGTATTGCCATCTGGTATGCCAAGGAAGCTGTCAAGAACAGCACCGCTCAGTGGCCACCCTATGATTCCCTGGTTGCGTCCGGTGTCGTGTTCGAGCAGACGCTACCCAACAACCCGTATCAGCCCAACGCCGGCGACAGCGTAGTCTCTGGTTACAACCAGTCCAAGGGAACGGTAGTTGGCACTCGTGGCGGCTGGGTCTACAACGACTCGACCGGACAAGTCTGGCCAAACACGAACACTGTGGGCGAGAATACCTGGTAATCGAGATGATCCGACCCGGCAACGACGGGTTCACGCTCGTCGAAATCGTCATTGTCATCGTCGTTCTCGGGATTATTGCCTCGATCGCTATCGCCGCCATTGGCGACTTCATTGACGAGTCCCGTATCGCCGCGACCAAGTCGGAGATGCTGGAGATCAAGAAGGCCATTGTCGGCGATCCGCAGATTGCCGCCGGCGGAAAGCATACATCGCGCGGCTTCGTGGGCGATTGCGGCTTCGTGCCGGAGCGTCTGCAGGACTTGATAACCAGACCGGACTCAGTGCCGGCCTACAACAAGTTCGAGCAAACGGGATGGAATGGTCCCTACGTGGACAGCGCCGATGGCGAGTACCTCACCGATGCGTGGGGGAGTGCCTATGTGTACGACCCGGTAGCTCGCTCCCTGGTGAGCAATGGCTCCGCGGAGGCGATCACCGTCACGTTCTAGGATTGGTGTCAACGTGGATAAACTGAAAAGCACATCCGGCTTCACGCTCATGGAGCTCGTCATTGTCATCGTGGTGATGGGAATCATTGCCACCGTGGCGCTACGCTCGATGGAAGCTCCCATCGCCAATGCCCGCTTCGAGAGCACGCGCGCCGAAATGGATCAGTTGGCCACGGCTATTGTGGGAAACCCC
>WJKG01000290.1 GCA_014729205.1 candidate division GN15 bacterium
CAACGATGTCGGGCTGTACCAGTTTGGCCAGGCGCGTCATTTCCCCGGGGGTAGAGATGCCCATTTCCATAATGGCCAGATTGACGTGGGCCGGCATGGCGAACAAGGCCAGTGGCATCCCAAAGAGGTTGTTGAAGTTGCCGGGCGAGCGGTAGACGTTTTGTTCCACGGCCTGAGCGAGGGCAAAGGTGAATTCCTTGGTCGTGGTCTTGCCGTTGGAGCCGGTGATCCCGATGACTTTGGCGCCGTTTTGTTTTCGGTACTGGTGGGCGAGATCGATCATGGCGCGGTGACTGTCAGGGACGGCGACAACCGGGACATCGCCACGTACCTGGTAGAGTCGCGGCCAGTTGCTTTCGACCAAAAGGCCGGCGGCGCCGCGTTCGATGGCATCGAGGGCGAAATCGTGGCCATCGAAACGCTCACCGGGAATGGCGACGAAGAGCTGCTTTGCATTGACGGTTCGGCTGTCTATCGATACCCCGGTAAAAGACTTGGCCGAGGTACCGCTGTTGTACAGGGTACCGCCGGTCATCGCTGCCAGTTGATCGAAACGCAAGTGTATCACTGCTCCTCTGTGCTCGCTTGCGGACTGTAACCCAGTTCGGCGAGTGTCTGTCGGGCGGTCTCGATGTCCGAAAACGGTGTACGCTCACCCTGGATTTCCTGGTATGGTTCTGCTCCCTTGCCGGCCAGCAGTACGATGTCGCCTGACTTGGCACGGCTGAGGATGGTCTTTATGGCTTCTTTGCGGTCGGGTACGACTTCGTAGTTGTCGCTTTCTATGCCGGCTTTGACTTCCTCGATGATCGCATTCGGGTCTTCCGAGCGCGGATTGTCGGAGGTCAGCACGGCGAAGTCGGCATTGGTCGTGGCGGCTTTACCCATGAGCGGTCGTTTACCTTTGTCGCGGTCGCCGCCGCAGCCGAACATGATGTAGAGCTTGCCGCCTTCGGAGAGTTCGCGGGCGGACTCGCACAGGCGCTGGATGGCGTCCGAGGTGTGGGCGAAGTCGACATAGACGGCGAACGGCTGGCCGCTGTCGATGTAGTTGAAGCGACCCGGTATGGGCTGTGAGCGTTCCAGGCCGCGGACGACGTTATCGATATCCACACCCGAGGCCAGGCCGCCCGATGCAGCGGCAACGGCGTTGATAAGGTTGAACCGGCCGGGAAGCTGCAGGGTAATGGTGCGCATGCCCATAGGTGTGACGAGATCGAAGTTGGTGCGGTCGGGCTCGAGTTCGTAGTTGGCGCAGTAGACATCGGCGCTGTCATCCTCGAGCGAATAACCGATGTGCGACGACTTGAGGCGACCGAGCAATTGGCGGAACTCAGGTACATCGAGATTGATCACGGCGTAGGACAGCGGTCCGTCGAGACGCTCAATCAGTTTGGCCTTGGCTTCGAGGTACTCGTCCATGGAGTCATGGAAATCGAGGTGGTCGCGGGTGAGGTTGGTGTACACGGCGACCCGGAAGTTGATTTCATCGACGCGGTGCAGAGTCAGGGCGTGCGAGGAAACTTCGATTACGGCGTTGACGCACCAGTTCTTCTTCATGAGGAACAGCAAGCGCTGGATGTCGAGCGATTCAGGGGTTGTGCGCACTGAGTCGAAGCGTTCGCGGCCGGTGTCATAGATTTGCGAACTGATGAGGCCGGTGGTTTTATTGCGAGCCTGGAGGATGTTGCGTATCAGGTGACAGGTGGTGGTCTTGCCGTTAGTACCGGTGACACCGCAGGCCTTGATTTTGCGGCCGGGGTGGCCATAGAAGGCCGCTGCTACCTGGGCGAGGGCGATGCGGGCGTTGGGCACGGAGACGTGGTGTTCGATGCTTTCACATTCCTCCCGCTCACCGAGCACGGCAATAGCGCCCTTTTCGATGGCCTGGGCGACGAAGTCGTAGCCGTCGTGCTGGTAGCCCTTAATGGCGACGAACAGGGCTCGGTTCTTGATAAGGCGCGAGTCGTATTCGACCTGTTCGATTTCGGTGTCGGGGTCGCCGGTAATGACGGCCTGTTCGATTTCAGCTGTTAGCTCACGAAGCTTGATGGTTCCCTCCCTGTCACATTCGACGAAGTTGAAGCTGGCAGAAACTTCGGGTACTGATTTCCTTTCCGGGCCGCAGCGACTGGTCCACAACGTGTCCGTTGCCGCGGGCATGAAACGTCACTCCGGCAAAGTGCATGAAAGCCGCTGCCTGGCGCAGCGAGAGGCCGGTCAGATCGACCATATGCAGGTCGGCCTTTTCGAGGTTGGTGGTGGCCAGTACGATTTCATCACCGGGAAACATGAGGCCCCCGGCAGGCGGAAACTGCCAGGCGACGAAGCCACTGTCAGTGGCACTGCGGACATCGATTCCCGCATCCTCGGCCTGCACCCTGGCCCAGTCGACTGAATGCCCGACGAAGTCCGGCACTTCGATAGGCCGTGGGGCGGAATCATCGGACTCGGCAAGGATCCGGTCAGTGCCAATGAAGCGACCGGGATCCAGCAGGCTGTAGCGCTCGGCGATCCTCTTGAAGGTGGGTCCGGAGGTATAGCCTCCATAGTGTACCGGTTGGGGATTCTGCAGGACCACGACCCCGGCGACGAGTGGCTTCCCGGCCGGAAAAAGGCCGGCAAAGCTGGCCATGAACTTATGCTGGAAGTAGCGTTTGTTTTCAAAGTCGATCATCTGTGCGGTGCCGGTCTTGCCGGCGATAGCGATAACCCTGGAGTTCACGGGGACGGCGGTACCATGTTCGACGACGCCTCGGAGCATGGCTCGGAGGGTGTCGGCGGTGGCGTGGTCCATGATGCGGCCGACGACGCGTCGCTCCCGCTCCTGGACCAGGCGGCGGTTCTGGTCGAGCCCGCCGAGGATGAGTCGCGGCTGAAGGAGTTCGCCACCGTTGGCGACGGCAGCAAAGGCCATGGCCAGATGCAGGCTGTTGACGGCAACAGCGTGACCCATGGCGAGGGCGGCAGTGGTGTATTCTGACCAGCGGTTTGGTCTGCCGATCGAGCCGGCACACTCACCGGGGAGTTCGATGCCGGTCTGGCGACCGAGGCCGAATTTCTCGGCGGTCTGGTAGAGCTGTTCGCCACCGAGTTCGATGGCGCACTTGGCCAGGCCGATATTGCTGGAGAGCTCCATGATCTGGCGGAAGGTGAGACTGTCGCGCTTTTTATCGTCACGCAGGGTTCGCCGACCGATCTTCCATCTCCCACTCTCACAATAGATGGAGTCATCGAAGTCGACCAACCCTGCGTCGAGAATTCCTGCAGCAGTAATCGGCTTGAAGACAGATCCGGGCTCAAACTGGTCACTGATGGCCCGAAGTTTGAACGGTTTATCGGGATGAGCTTCCTCGGGGTCGAAGTGAGCCAGGGCCAGCACCTCGCCGGAGTTACAGTCGACGAAGGCGGCCATGCCCATCTCGGCGTTGTATTCCCTTACGGCCGAGCAGAGTTCCTGCTCTACGATTTCCTGCAGGCGCCAGTCGCAGGCAAGCACGAGCGATTGTCCGGGCTGCGGAGGCACCATGGCCTTTTCGCGAACGCGGAAGACATTCTTGAGACCATCGCGGTAGACGTCGGCGATACCGTTGCGTCCGGCAAGGACGGAATCGAAGGACAACTCGAGGCCACTCTGGCCGTTGTTGTCGATGTCGGTGAAGCCGAGGATCTGGCGCCCGACCTGGCCATAAGGGTAGGTGCGATGGGCGTCATCGCGCAGGTACAGTCCGCGGGGGGCATCGTTTTCTACGCGGTGGGCAAGGGCATCGCTCATATGACGGTCGATGTAGGAGAAACTCCGCGGTCGCAGGTTGAAGCGTTCCTTGGCAGTGCCAGGGAAGTAACCGTAGAGCTTATCCAGATAGCGGGCGATGTCCTGTACTTCGCGGGTGTTGGCCGGCCAGGCATACAGGGTGGGCTTGACAATGTTGTTGGCTACGATCATGCCGTTGCGATCGCAGATAACGCCCCGTGTGGCCGGAATGTCGATTTTTCTGCTGGACTGGCGGGTAACAACCTCGCTGTACTCAGAACTGCAGAAGACCTGTAGATGGATCAGCCGTGCGGCAAACAAACACATGGAGAAGGCGATGATGGCCCAGAAGATGCCAATGCGTACGCGCTCTTGCCGAGTCCGCTTCACTTGAACTCCTCCTGACCGAGCATGAGGGTGTCCATATTGATGACGCTGACCTCCCCGGCTGCGGCGCGGGTTTCGGCCACGACGGGCATATAGGCGGCGAGTCTTTGGACCGCGGAGATGACACCACCGAGTTCGTCACGGGGGGCGACGGGTTTGTCGCTGGGAGTGATGGTGTAAATGCGGTCGGCCCCGACCGGCTGCATGCCGAGCGAGTCGATGGCGTAGCGCTCGATACGGCTGGCGAGGCTCAGGCGCGCTATCTGGCTGTAGACCTTGCGGGTTTCATCGAGCAGTTCGGCGTTTTCCAGGCGAAGCCGGCCGTTGGTCTTTCCCAGCTCTACCACCATGACGCGCTGCCAGACGTGAACACAGGCCACCATGAACAGGGCGGCAATCATGGCTGCCCAGGGGAAGTACCTATGGGTGCGGATGCGGTGCAGCAGCGAGGAACGCATGGCGCTGGTTTCGAGCAGCAGGCGGACGGGGTTTTTCATGCCGTCCTCCTTTCCGCCACGCGCAGGCGGGCTGAACGTGCCCGGCTGTTGGCCTGGATTTCCTGCTCGGTGGCCTCGACCGGTTTGCGTGTAACCAGCGACAGGGTGGGTTTACGTCCACAGGTACACACGGGCTGTCGGGGCGGACAGATACACCCTTTAGCCTCCTGCTGGAAGAAGCGCTTGACGCGTCGGTCCTCCAGGGAGTGGTAAGAAATCACTGCTAACCGTCCGCCGGGCTGGAGCAGTGCAAGTGCTTTGGGCAGAACGATATCGATGTGGTCGAGTTCTTTGTTTACGGCTATACGAAGGGCCTGGAAGATGCGGGCAAGGGATTTGGCTTGATGGGGTGGTTTAACCACACGGGTGATGATATCCGCAAAATGACGGGTTGTGAGGATCATGCCGTCTTGTCTTTCCCTGACGATTGCTTTGGCCAACCTGGCCGCTTGTTTTTCTTCGCCGAACTCCCGAAACATCTCGGCGAGTCTTTTCACTTCCAGTGTGTTGATCAAATCCGCCGCAGTCGGACCGGGGGCGTCCTGCGAGAACCTCATGTCCAGGGGACCATCGAACCGGTGCGAGAATCCGCGCTCGGCCTGGTCCAGTTGCAGGCTGGACAGCCCTAAGTCCAGCAGCACCCCGGTGAACCGTTGATCGGGCCACCGAGTAACAATTTGATCGATGTGCGCATACGAGGCGTGTACTACGTCCCGCACTGCCTGTTCCTTGTCCAGTCTTCGCTTCGCCCTTTTTACCGCCGCTGCGTCAACATCTACCCCGTAAAGCCGGGCGGTGCTTGTGGTCGCCTGAGCCATCCAGAACAGATGGCCGCCATCGCCTGCAGTCAGATCGAGATAGGCACCATCGGGTGCGGTCACCAGCAGCCGGACGACCTGGTCGGCCATCACGGGCTCATGCCACGCTTCACTCCGATTCTGCGCCATCGCCGGAAAACAGCCTCTCGGCTACCTCCTCGTAGCTTCCCGCATACTGCTGCAGGTAGTACTCGTACCGCTCGGGATTCCAGATTTCGATCCACTTGTTGACCCCGATGACGAGCAGGTCCTTCTTCAGGCCGGCCTCGGCAATGAGGGTGTGCGGGACGAGTATTCGACCGCTTCGGTCGGGCGAGACCATGGCGGCCGATGAGTAAAAACGGCGACTAAAAAAGCGAAAATCCTTCTTGGTGAAATTTAGTGAGGAGAGGCGGGACTGCACCTCGGACCACTCGCCTTCATCATACAATGACAGGCACCCCTCGAGGCCCTTGGTCAGGATAAGGTCACCTTCAAGCAATGGCTTGCCGTCGGCTCCTTTGACGCTGCGAAGCTTAGCCGGCAGGGAGAATCTCCCTTTATCATCCATTGTTGTTTGGTACTGCCCGTAGAACCCGGCCAAGATTTCCTCCACTCTCTCCCACTTTTCACCAAGCGGTGCTCCATTATCACATTTTATCCCCCACCGGTCAAGGTTTTTTGTGGGCTTGACAGTAAAAAAAGGGGTGTCATAAGCTGCTATGTCGCAAGGACTAACCGGCCTCTTTCAATGACTCATCCACTAAGTGATTGACAAGCAACCGATATCGTAGTCGTGACCTTTTCAGTGAGGTTTAAGAACCGTTTCCTTGACTCCCATAGAGTGTTGACGATGGGCAATAGGTTGAGCTGATTCGCATTTGGTTTCGGATGCGCCCGGTTCTCCGATTGATTCCGCCAAGCTCTTGTCGGATTGGAAGTTACTTTCTGTTTCTGGCATCCGGGTTCGGCCTGGACTCACAGTTG
>WJKG01000291.1 GCA_014729205.1 candidate division GN15 bacterium
CCCCAAAGACCGTTCATACAGCGCTGGGTCGGGCGAGGCGATATTGATCAGGTAGCTGCTGTGGGCGGTGGCCACCGTAATGCCGGTTTCCTCGATCAGCGCGAAGTACTTATCCAGATCATCGGTCTTCAGTGGCGCGGCGCGCCACTGATTATTGGATTTGTCGAAGACCTGAATAGTATCACAGGTGGCACTCTGGCCCCTGAGAATAGCCTTGTGCATTCCTCCGGCGATGGACATATGAGCACCGAACAACTGAGTGGGCATAATCCTTGTAAGCTCCTTAACGGCAATAGCCTGCGTTTTGATCTACCGTTTCAACCGTTGGGCCGTCCAATCGTTCCCACAACTGCGTTCATAATTGCTGACACTGTTTGTCAGCGACACGAGCGATACTCAAGACAAAAAGGAGGGCATGCCATGACACTGGAACAGCCGTTGTTTGTGCGGGACACGAATATTGCGGTTACGGACGTACTCAAGATGATCGCCGAGGGGCTTACTTACGAGCAGATAGTCAAGCGGGAACCACGACTGAACTACGGCGACATCATGGCGGCGGCAGATCTGGCTCGACAGTTGCTTGATCAGTATGTCGGCGCCGATTCTATCATTCGGATCACCGGGAAGATTCAATTGACTGCCCGTCGTGGTAAATGGATCAATCTGGGACAACTGCGAAAGGAGTTTCCACGGGCGTACGAGCCCTGGACTCGCGAGGAGACAGAGAAGCTGCGGTCATTCTTTGAGGCGCGACTCGATGTTGAAGAGATCGCAAGCCGGCTCGGTCGACAGGAAGGTGCCATCATTTCGCGTTTGGAGAAACTGGGGCTTATAAGCTCGTATGCTGAAGTCAAGCGCGAAGCACGGCACGAGGATGATGACAAGTCTTGATGGGACTATTTGCGGCAGCGGGCAGCGGAGTACACACCAACAGTGTTGAGGATCTCATCGCGGATAGCCTGAAGCTTCTCATCGATATCCTCGTCGTTCATGTGCTCCAGTACAAAGCATACCGCCTGATACAGCCGGGGTGTCGGAACCAAGGCAATTTGATGGGCAGCGGCCAGATCGATTGCCTCATCCTCGAACCATATCTCTCGCTGTTCCACCGGGCGCAGGCGTTCACCATTGCCAAGGAGTATGCCTTTGGGACGGGTGCGCTCATGGGTACCATCGAGTGAATCGATCAACTCCTGCACTTCGTTCTTGGTGATCGGAGTCTTGTCAGCATCGGCTACGCGAATCATGGCACGGCATTTCTTCTCGTCTTCCTTGTGGTGAACACGGAATGTTTCACCAGTGTAGCTAATACTCTCGGGAACTACTTTGAACCCAAGCCTGCCGAGGGCCATGTGGACGACCGACTGCATCTCGAAGTAGTTCTGGTAGAGCAGTCCGACGAGCCGCGGGATCTGGCGACGTTCATTGGCGTATTCATCGTGCAGAGCCTGAAGGTGCTCGATCTGCTTGTCAATGCGCTCCATCAGGACCGGGTAAGGGTTGATTCGGCTTAGACGAACGCTATGAGTGTTGACCCAGTCGGGTTTGACGGTAGCCGAGTCCGGTGAGTGCAAGACCTTACGAAAGACCTCGACGAGGCGGTCGGTTTCGTTCTCGACCTGAAAATAGGGTATGAGATAGATGCGCCCGGGGACGTCCTGGAAGATTATCTTGGTCACGGCCGGACTGGCGCCACTTGATGCAATCACCTCCATTTTGCCGTGCCCAATTGAGTTGAGTGTTTGATAGCAACTGATCTCGTTCCCATCGAACTCCCGGGCCAGCGGGTGTTCCTTGAGCAGGAACTTGAGGCGCTTGTGATTACAGTAATTGAACGAGAAACCGCCCACCAGCTCTTCCAGCCAAAAGAACGATGACACCAGTCCCTGGGTGTACGTCGACTGGCTTGCTGAGCTCTTCTTTGACACTTTGATGTGCGAGTTTGGCAGATTAGAACGCAGGACCAGAATGGCGCCATTGTCAAGTAGTCGACGCAAGGTATCGGCGGCCAGTTTCAGGCCAACGAGATATCGAGGAACGTCTTCGTCCTCCAGAGTGATATAGTCAATCTTGGAGACGCTCTTCTCGTCATTCCACAGTCCGTGATCTATCGCAAACTGAAGCGGGTCCAGAAAGACAATACTGCTGTCGGAGAAGTCACTGCCGTCCATGATGTCACAGACATCATAATCCTCGCGGGCAGCGTTCCAGTTGACGAACGTTACCTTGTCGTCGTACTCCTCTTCTGGCAACTCACCGACCGATTTGGTTTTGGTGATTTCAGCCTCCCCGGGCTGATTGCCAGATGGTTGATTGTCGACGGTTTCAGCCCCGGGTTCGACCTCAGGAGCCCCCGTAGTGTTCTTCGTATCTGATGTCGTCTCGTTCATACGTGCTTCATAGGCTTAGAGCGTCCGATTTCCCCGGGCTTGGGTCGGTCGATTCTCCCTTACCGGAAGGACAAACAGCTATGGACCCTCATTTTGTTCAACCGAATGGCTATTCCGTATATCGGCCTATTGGCCAGATGTCTTAAAGCCCCATCATGTACAATCAGGCCAGGTACTTGCGCGTGTTCATGGTGAAGACACCAGTAGACTCAAGCAGGTCCGTTCGGAGTGAGCCCCGTATTTCTTCAAAGTTGTTCCGGTTGTACTGCCGCAACAGATAGCAGACGATGTCGAACAGCTCATAAGTTGAGAGCAGGCAAATCTCATACTGTTCAGCGGCAGCCAGAGCGGCTGTATCGAACCACTCAGTTCGCTTCCGCGGGTGCAGCTTGCGCCTGGCGTTGCCGACCAGTATGCCTTTGGGCTTGATCTTCAGCGAGCAGCTCTGTATGGCGCTATGCAGGCGGGAGGTCTCGGTGGCATCAATGGCGTGGTCATCGGATGCCGCGGTCCGGACGACAACTCGCTGAATGCCGCCCTTGTCGGTTTCTGTTTGCCAGGCAATGGTATGCTCGCCGGTGGTCAGTTGCGAAGGCTGGAAACCGAGTAATTCGAACGAACTGTACACTGCCTGAAACAGGGATCGTCCGGATTCATAAAGTATCTCCGGCAGCAGCAGGACCTCTTCCTGCTTTTGGGCCGTATCCTGGCGCTCCCGCTCAAGAGCACGCAATTGCCGATCCAGGGTAACAAGTTGCTCAGGATACGGGCTGTGATCGATGAGCTGACGCTCGAACGGATCAAGCCAGGGTGGTCTGACCAGACTCGAACTGCCGGTACCGGAGATGAGCTTGAATGCTTCCACCAGTCGGATATGCTCCTGGGGTACGTGGAACTCGGGGATGAAGAAGATCTGTCCTCTCCCCTCGCCGAAATGCACCCGCGTGATGGCCGGGCTGGCGAAACCCGGACCGCTGGTAGCGATAGTCTGGATGCTGCCCCTGCCGACCGTGGCCAGGCACTGGCGAACACGCACCGGGGACTCTCCCAGGAAACGCAGGATCGGATTGGTGCGTGTATGGAACTTGAGATGATCGTGACTGCAGTATCGGAATGAGAGCCCATCGACAAGCTCTTCCAGCCAGAAGAAGGTGGAGACCAGTCCATCGGTGAAGGTCCCGGGGCTCTTTCCCTTCTTGCGGCTCAGCTTGATATGAGCATTTGGGACTCGGGCGCGGATTACCAGAGTACCACCGCGCTCCAGCAGCATCTGCCATTGGCCCTGAGCACGCTTGACAGCCTTCAGATACGCCTTGAACTGCTTCTCGGTCATGGGAGTGTAGACAGCATCGGCGATATTGTTGGGATCGCTCCAGAACTCATGATCAAGCGCGAACTGCAACGGATCAAACAACACCAACCGGCAGCCGGAAATGTCGGTGCCATCGACAAGGTCGGCGTGAATCGCGCGATCGTCCTGGATGCCCCAATTCACCGGCCAGTTAACGAAGGCCACTTTGCCGTCGATGCTCGTGATTTCACCGGAGGCGGAAGGCTGCTGCGTGAGAATGTCGTCCATTGAGCGATCCCCGAAATACAGTTATCCGTGGCGTTTCCAACTGCTTGAGAAAGCGCCAGGGCATTATACTGATTATCGGACGCCCGCACTCCTGTCTTAAGGCCTGGAGGAGCGGCTGCGCCAAAGGAAACCGGCAGAATCGGTTGAGAGCGACCCTGCCGGTAAGTCTTGTGTTTCCGCTGTGGTTCAGACAACTACTTGAGGTTCATGCTGAGAATCTTGACTTCCGTCATATCTTCGATCGAGTAGCGAACTCCCTCACGGCCTATACCGGAATCCTTCACCCCGCCATAGGGTTGGTGGTCGGCGCGGAAGGTGGGAACGTCGTTAACCACGACTCCGCCGACCTCGATATTCCTGAAGGCGTACCAGATATCATCGAGACGGTTAGTGAAGACACCGGCCTGCAGACCATACTCGGAATTGTTGATTTCTTTGACGGCGGTCTTAAAGTTCTTGTACTTGAAGAGCACCGCCAGCGGCGCAAATGCTTCCTCGGAGCAGACACGCATTCTGGGGGTTACCTGCGAAAGCAGTGTTGGCTGCAGCACGGCACCGCGGGCTTTGCCACCGGCGAGAACCCTGGCGCCCTGGCTTGTGGCCTCGTCGATCACCTCCAGCGTGTTCTTGACGGCGTCGCGATCGACCATGGCGCCCATATCGACCTTGGGGTTCATTGGGTTACCAGTTTTGATCTTGCTGACCTTCTGTTTGAACATGCGCAAGAACCGGTTATAGACCTTTTCGTGGACATAGATGCGCTGCACGGAGATACAGGACTGCCCGGCTGAGGCAAACGAGCCATATACCAGACGGCTGGTGGCCCAGTCGAGGTCGGCATCGTCGGCGACAGCCACCCCGGCATTGCCGCCGAGTTCCAACACGACATGCTTCTTGCCGGCGTTCTGTTTGATCCACCATCCGACCTGCGAGGAACCGGTGAACGTGATCAGCTTGACACGTTCATCCTCCAGCAGCGGCGAGGACTCGCGAGAGGAGCCGGGCAGGATGGACACGGCCCCTTTGGGGTGATCGGTTTGATCAATCATCTCGGCGAGCAACAGCGCCGAAAGCGGAGTGGCACTGGCCGGTTTCAGGACGATGGTATTGCCCGACGCAATAGCTGGTGCAACCTTGTGCGCGACCAGGTTCAGCGGGAAATTGAACGGCGAGATCCCGGCAACAACACCCATAGGGAAGCGTTTCACCAGTCCGGTGCGCTCCTCGGCGCCCGGTGACCAGTCCAGATCAATAATCTCACCACCAACTCGCTTGGCTTCCTCGGCCGCTACCCGGAAGACACCGATTGCCCGCGTCACCTCGCCTTTGGAGTCCTTGTAGCACTTACCGAGCTCCTGGACCATAGTCTTGGTAAAACGTTCGATGTTCTTCTCAATCAAATCCGCTACCTGACGACACGTCTCCGATCGCTTGTAGCTGGGCAGTTCGCGGGTTTCGGCAAAGGTCTTGTGGGCTATCTGAATCGCTTTCGTGTAGTCTTTCCTGGAGGCGGCGGCGACTCGTGCAACCTTCTTGTTGTCGTATGGATTGACGACATCGATGGTGTCATCAGAACTCATCCATTTGCCACCCAGATACATCTTGTAGTTCTTGGCCATGTTCACTCACTCCCTGTATTTCGAGTCGTTATTCATTAGCGAAGGCTACCACCCTCTACACCGGGCAGACCAACTGCCCGAGCCGTTTGGTCAGACGGATGTTTTCGGAATAGTCTACCGGAATATCGATGACGACCGGCCTGTCGGATCGAAACGCCCGTCGGAGGACTTTCTGCAGGTCGTCTCCCTCTTTTACGCGTATGCCGTTGGCGCCGTATGATCGGGCCATCTTGACCCAATCGGGATTACCGAAACGGGTACCGAAGGCCGCTCCGAATTTCTTTTCCTGGTGCCATTCGATCAGGCCGAAAGTGCCGTCGGACCAGATCATGTTCACGGTTGGCGTACCCAGACGAACGGCCGTTTCCAGCTCCTGGACATTCATAAGAAAGCCACCATCGCCGCTGATAGTCATGATAGTGCGGTCAGGGTAAACCAACTTGGCGGCGATCCCACCCGGGAGCGCAATCCCCATACTGGCAAAACCGTTTGAGATCAGACATGTGTTTGCCTCGTGCACAACAAACATGCGAGCAATCCAGACCTTGTGGGCACCGACATCGCTGATCAGGATATCTTCATCCCCCATAACCTGGCGCACATCGTGCAAAATCTTCTGTGGTTTGAAAGGGAAGTCGGTGCTGTTGTCATGCTCGTGAATATCGGCGAGGATCTTCTTGCGGTGCTTTGTAGCCCAGCGCCCGCGGCCAGTGTCAAAGGAATCATCGATCTGCTCATTGATCTCCCAGAGCGCGGAGGCGATATCGGCGACGACTTCGACTTCCGGATGATACCAGTAGTCAACCTCGGCATGTTCGAAATCGATGTGGATAATCCGTTTGGAGCCATCGGGATTCCACGCTTCAGGGGCGTATTCGACGATATCGTATCCGATGCAGATAATCAGATCTGCCTCCTCGAAGGCGCACGTAACGTGATCGCGCGACTGCAGGCCAATTGTCAGCAGATTGTAATCGTATTCGTGTCCGGCGGCACCCTTCCCCATAAAGGTGTTGCATACCGGGAAGTTGGTCTTGTCAAGAAAACGCCTTAACTGCTTGGTAGCTCGTTTGCGAAGGCAGCCATTGCCAGCGACCACCAGCGGTTTCCTGGCCTTGGTGATGAGATTCATCACGGAACGCACGGCTTTGTAGTCGGGCGCCGAACGTCGGATCTTGCGCACGGCGAAATACTCCGGTGATTCGCACTTTTCCTGGGCGACATTCTCCGGGAACTCGAGGTGGGTTGAGCCCGGCTTCTCCGCCTCGGCGGTCTTGAAAGCCTTGCGTACGGCTTCGGCGACAACATCGGGACGCTCGATTCGCGTGTTCCACTTGGTCACCGGGCGCATCATGGAGACAACATCGATGTACTGGTGCGACTCCTTGTGCACCCGCAGCGTATCGGTTTGGCCGGTGATGGCCACCAGGGGAGCACGGTCCAGGTAGGCATCGGCGATGGGGGTAATGAGATTCGTGGCCCCCGGTCCAATAGTTGCCAGACAAACTCCAGCCTTGCCGGTCAGGCGCCCGTACACATCGGCCATAAAGCCGGCTCCCTGTTCATGACGGGTAAGAACGAACTGTATCCCGGAGTGACGGACGGCTTCCAGGAAATCGATATTCTCTTCACCGGGGACGCCGAAGATATACTCTACACCTTCATTCTCG
>WJKG01000292.1 GCA_014729205.1 candidate division GN15 bacterium
GCCCCAAGCCCCGATCAGAACGGATGGTCCATGTTCCAGCCTTGTTACGATTCTTTCCATCCGGATCCTACCCGTGGTCATTGATCGCGCGGCTGGACAAAACCCAGAGCTGATAGCTGCCCTTCCGAAAAGCGGACCGAGAGTTCGTGTTCTGGGGAGATCTCCAATTCCGACTCCTTCTGAGCGCCCGCCGCGGCAGCTGCGTAGGCAGGGCCGGGTGTGAGGTACTGAAGCTTGAGCCTGTGTGTGAAAGTCCCTAGGGCGTGCCAGCGAAAGAGCAGGACGGCCGCCTCGGTCCGCCCGGGCGCATAGTAGACCACGCCCGTGACAGCTCGATTCTCTTCAGGCAGCAGCGTTTCATAGAGGAGGCTATTCTTGTACTGGTTGAGTCTGCGGTAATGTTGAGCCTCCTGCTGGATGATCTGTTTCTGAGCGTCCGTGATCTTGTGCAGATTCGCCGAGATGCCCCAGACACCGATCATCGCACTGCGACAGTAGCACCGCAGGACTTCCTCATCAGTAACCTCGTTCGGTCGATTCGACCAGCGCTGCACCTTGGCCGGCCCAAGGAAATCGACTGCGCCGAGGGCCTCCTGAACATTCGAGCGGGCATGTGCATATCCCGTCTGGCCGCCGTCGCGAATCCAATGTATCCGGGCGATACTGTCGGTGAAGACGTTGATCATCCGGCCTCCGCTCATGCAGTTCTCGATGGCCAGATCAGGGCACGCGCTGCGCACGGCGGCCAGGGCTTCCTGCAGGGCGACGACGTTCTTCATCCTGCCGTGACGCGACGTCTCGCCGAACAATTCCTGATCGTACTTCCACCAGTCGATGCCAAACTGCGATCTGAGGTTTCGAATATGATCCAGGAGCCTGCGAGTGAAATCGTAACCAGCCAGGTCAAGGGCATAGGCCTTCATGTATGTCCTGAGAAATGGCGGCCGGTCCACTTCCGGCGGAAGATCGTTGGGCTCTGCATGGACAAGCCACGGGCAACTCCAGATACCGGCCTGGATACCCTTCTCACGGATCAAGGCGAAGACGCCTTCGAGTTCGCCTGGTTTGAACTTCGCCTGGGCCGGGGTCCACCGTCCCACTTCCTCGAACCACCCGTCGTCGAGGACAAAGACATCGAACCCGTACGGCTGGAGAGCTTGGAGTTGATGGACCAGGAATTCCCTGCTCAGATCCCGACCTGCCGAGTACCAGTGATTATAGATGAAGGGATACTCCAGCGGCCGGTCTCCATAGGTCCGGCGGGCCCATTGGCCAAGAGATCGGAGCCACATCTGCCTGGCCTGAGGTTCATCCGTGCCGGGAAACGGCATCACGTGGACCGCGGGTCCGGTGATCTTCTCGCCGGGGTGCAATACCAGTTGAGTTTCAGACTCAGGAAGAAGGACCCGCAAGCTGGCGCCATCGGGCACCTGCCGGATATCGGCCGACCAGCCCCCACACCATTCGATACCGAAGTAGATCACCCCCTGCGAGTTACGGATCTGCCAGTAGGGAACGTTTCCAGCGGCAGTTCCCTGGCGATCCGAGCTATAGACCCGCGACTGCAGATGGGCGGATGGGACCTCCGCCAGTTCGATCCTATGAGGCTCATAGGTCAAGGCATCCCAGTACTTCAGCGATGCGTTTTCGCCTGGCATCGCCCAGCGAGCCATCCAAGCCGGATAGCAGTCCAGTGATATGTCGCGCTCACCGCGGTTGGCCAGATGGACGTACACCCGCATCAGGGGGGTATTTCTCACGAGTTCAACCACCCAAGTGGCTTCCAGACCATCGGACTGACGGGTGAATGAAGCCCGGATTGCGATGTCATCGTCCTGCAATCGCCAACAACCGGCAGTAGCGGCCATATCCGGTGCATCGAGGGTTTGTGGCAGCCATTCTTTCAGCCCCAGCCGTGGCCCCGCGTGAGCGAACGCCAGCTTCCCTCCTTCCTGGAACCGGCACGTATCGATATACGGGATCCCTGAATCGCTGACCCGCAGGTCCACCTGGAGAACGCCGTTATCCAGGACAGTCGCATGCTCATGATTGGGAATCTGTGCTCTGCCCGTGTTCGTCGCGACCAGAATGGCCGTGCAGCTTGCCACGGCTACCGCGAAGCAGCTCAACAGTCTCGTCATGGGGTATCTCCGTCCAGATCTAGATTGTAGTATGTTCCCAGGGCCAATGCTGGGCCACGTCCCGACCCCAATCGTAGAGGCGCATGGAGGCCCCGCGCGGATGGGGGATGCGGCTCTTGCCCAGCAACGACAGCAACACCTCATTCAGTCGCTGACTGTCTTCCAGGGTATTGGGCGTGGCGTAATGGCTGATCTGCCACTGAGCCGAGCACAATCCCACCACCTCAAAGGACGGGTGAATCAGGGCTCGCACGATGGCATAGAGATCGTCCACCTCGTTGGCGGTATCCGCGTCGATCAGGATCCGTTGCTTCTGCCTGCTCGTCGGGTTGGCGGCGTCGGAGACCTCCGCCAAGACCGTGGTACTGGGGCTCGGCTGGTCTGCATTTGCGGCATTCGTGAAGTGGGTACAAGCCGTGCCCAGCGTAACCAGCACGCCAGCGATCAGGGTATGCTTTCCTATCATCATTGGCTCTCCTTGCATATAACGATCATCAATTCGGCAGCATTCGGTCCAACCGGCGGGACACGCTTGACCTGAATCGGTCCCGTGCAGCAGTGTACACGGGCATCGGCAGTCGCCCAAGGTGATCAAGCGAAAAGTGCGGGTGTCTTCACATGATCGGGAGAAAGGCGCCTTCGCTGCGCAGGGATGAAGATCGAGCGAATGCCTGGAGGGCTGCCGTCCCCGGCAGCTGCAACTCGCCTGTCCCAGTTGCTCTCCTCTCAGCGTGTCTCAATCAAAGCCTTGCTGGCAGCGGACTGGGCCTGTGAATTCCACACTGCTACACTGTGCGCATACTTGCCAGCCAGCCTGTAATATGATAGTTTCAACAATGAGTGCGCAGTTTTCCATTTCGTTCTCACTCTGTGCGGCAGTACTTACGACAGCTGTTGTTGCCTCTGGCGAAGAGCTTTCGAACAAACCTCAGGATGTAGCTCGAGCAAGAACCGACCTATACAAGCTTTTCGACCCGGAACATCTCGGTCGCAAGTATTTGTCGGAATTCGAAAATAGACCGGAGTTCAGCGCTGTGTCGAACTTCCGAGTGACGCCGCCGAATCGCTGGTTCAAAACGTTTCGTATCAAGGGGCAGGCTGCTCCGGACAAACTCACGCAACTGGCTGACTCACTTCAAAGCGAACTGGAAAGACTCGCGGACAGCAGCACCGTCGAGGTGGTCGCCACGGTAGGTCGAGTCGATGAACGCCCAATTGGTATTCTGAAGTCGCTATGTCCTACCTACATCGTGAAGCTCAGCAGTCTTCAGGGGCGGCACATCTCATATCGACAGGGGAATACACGCGGAGATATGGACCTGTTTGTCTTTCAGTATCTCGATGGCGACGGTGATGACCTGAGTTGGTGTGTACTTTGTAGCGTGCACGAGCCAGCGGAACCGCAATCCGACCAATCGCGGATTCTGGGTGCCTGGAGAGTTAGCGGCTCAATTGGGGGCGAGGAAATTCCGAAGGAGGCGCTCGGCGCCGAAGTCGAGTTCACCGCCGATTTGATGATCCTTAAGCCGAAGAATGCTGACGGCTCTGGCGATTGGTTGACGCTCCGATACGATCTCGATCCAACGCACGACCCGAAGCACATCGACACTCGACACCGACTGAGCTCTGACGAGGAGCCGTTTATTCAGCGAGGCATCTATTCCTTGGAAAATGGCGAGCTGAGGTTAGGTTTGGCTAGCGCTGGGGAGCCCCGTCCTGCCGATTTCCGGAGTATCCCGCACGCGTTTGTCCTCGAATCCGTCGAAGAGCCATAGCGGAATACGACTAGAGAGCATCCTATCGTTGCCGGCATCGTTTGCCAAAAAGGCCGCCGCGCTCATGGTATTGACAGGATCGCTGCAGATCGTGGAAGTTTCTCCTCCGGGGTTCAGCTGGTGGACGGCCGCACCGGAGGGAGAAGCTTACCGCCTGCAGGTCCTGTCAACCCGCGGGCAAATGGTTTACGAGGCGAAAGGGCTAACGAACAATGTTCATGTCCCGGACGTGGTATTTCCTCCGGGTCGCTAGACGTGGAGAGTTGAAGCC
>WJKG01000293.1 GCA_014729205.1 candidate division GN15 bacterium
ATGACGAAGTAGCTCAGACATATAACGCCAGCCTGCACGGAGAAATGGCCGAAGCGGGCGAAGACCTCGCCCCTACCTGCGCCGACTGCCACACCGGTCACTATGTCCTGCCCGGTTCGGATCCGAATTCGCAGGTAAACAAGTTCAATATCGCCTTCATGTGCGGAGCCTGCCACAAGGAAGGCACACCGATCACACAGAAGTATGATATCCCCCAGGACAGCATCCTGGCCCATTACTCACAGAGTATTCACGGCGAGGGCATCTACAAGCGTGGCCTGATCGTCTCCGCAACCTGTGCCGACTGCCACACCGCTCACAACGTGCGCGACCATCTGGATCCCATGTCTACTATTCATCGGGACAATGTCGCCGACATGTGCCAGAACTGCCATCGCCGTATCGAGGAAGTCCACAAGAAGGTCATTCGCGGCGAGCTGTGGGAGAAGGAACCACACAAGGTACCGGTATGTGTGGAGTGCCATTCGCCGCACGAAATCAGGCGCGTGATATACGACGAGGGCATGTCCAACCAGGAGTGCCTTTCGTGTCATGCCAACCCGGACCTGGTGGCGATACGCGGCACGGACACCGTCTCCATGTATGTCGACAGCCTGGCGCGCCGTCAATCAGTCCACGGCAACACGCAGTGCGCGCAGTGCCACACCGGCGCTCAGCCGGGACATGAGCGTCCCTGTGTCACGGTTGTCAATGAAGTGGATTGCTCCATTTGCCACTCCGACATCGTGACCACCTACACGACCGGTATCCACGGCAAGCTGGCGAATCGAGGCGACACCCTCGCACCAGACTGCAACAGCTGCCATGAGCCGCATCGTACACTGAGCCACACGAATTCATCGTCGCCGACATTCCCTACCAATGTCCCCGAGCTCTGCGCTGAATGCCATGCCGCGGGCATGCCCGCCGCTATTCGTTACGATCAGCAGGGTCGCGATGTGGTCGAAGAGTACATCCAGGGCATCCACGGAGATGCCCTCAAGAAGTCCGGGCTGGTAGTGACGGCGATGTGCACCGACTGCCACACAGCCCACCATCCCCTGCCGGCAGACAACCCGCAGTCGAGCGTGCACGATGACAACATAGCGCAGACCTGCGCCGAGTGCCACAATGGCATCTACGAGCAGTTCTCGCAGAGTATTCACCATCCCTCGATGTCGGACACGAACGAGGAGCTGCCAACGTGCGAGGACTGCCATCAGTCGCATGCGATTATTCGGGCCGATGCGGTCGGATTCCGATTGACCGTCATGAACCAGTGCGGGAGGTGCCACGAGGATGTCACCGAGTCCTATTTCGAGACCTTCCACGGTAAGGTATCCAAGCTGGGCTTCACGGCCGCCGCCCAATGCTACGACTGTCACGGTGCCCATGATATCCTGCCAACCGATAACCCCGCTTCGCGACTTTCGCGTGACAACATCGTCGAAACCTGCGGCCAGTGCCACGAGGGATCGCATCGCCAGTTTGCGGGATACCTCACGCACGCCACGCACCACGACCGCGACAAGTACCCGATCCTGTTCTATGTCTTCTGGTTTATGACCTCGCTTCTCATCGTGACCTTTGTTATCGCCGGTACCCACACGCTGATGTGGTTGCCGCGCTCGTTCCAGATGATGAAGCGGAACAAGAGATTGCACGAGAAGACGAAACACCGCCTGCACTACCGCCGTTTCAAGCCGCTGCACAGTCGGCTGCATGTGCTGGTCATTCTCAGCTTCCTGGCACTGGCTATCACTGGCATGACATTGAAGTTCTCATATCTCGGCTGGGCGCAGTGGCTCAGCGAGCTGATGGGCGGTTTCGAAACAGCCGGGTTCATTCACCGCGTGGCAGCGATAATCACGTTCGGCTACTTCTTCACGCACATCTGGGACCTGGTTCGCACCAAGCGCAAGAGCCGCCAGACCTGGCGCGAAATGATACTGGGCGAGGACTCCATGATGTTCAACCGCCGCGACTGGCACGAACTCAAAGCTACTCTCCGGTGGTTCATCGGAGCCGGGCCGCGGCCGGAGTACGGGCGGTGGACGTATTGGGAGAAGTTCGATTACTTCGCCGTCTTCTGGGGTGTGTTCGTTATCGGTATCACCGGCCTGATGCTGTGGTTCAGCGAATTGTTCACACGCTTTTTGCCGGGCTGGTTCATCAACGTTGCTACCATCATTCACTCCGATGAAGCCCTTCTGGCCACAGGCTTTATCTTCACCGTGCACTTCTTCAACACGCATTTCCGGCCGGATCGCTTCCCGATGGACACTGTCATCTTCACTGGTCGGATGTCAATCGAGGAGCTTCGCGAGGATCGCCCGCGCGAGTACCGCAACATGGTCAAGAAGCGCGATTTCAAGGACCGTTTGGTCGAACCGCTACCCGATTACGTCGTGCGCGGGATGAAGATCTTCGGAGCCCTCGCGTTGATCACTGGTCTGGCATTGATCGTATTGATTATCTGGGCACAGGTCTTCGGTTACCGCTGATCTTAGTTTGCATCCTTCCGTCTTCTCCGGACCGTCGTTCGAGTCATCGGGAGGAGTCCGCCAAGGGCGGACGACGCGGCGATCTCAAGACACGAACAGAAGTCTCAAACGTCCGGAGTACTCACAACGTGTCCTGAGATTGCTTCGTCCCTGTCCACCAAGCGGACGGCGGTCCTCGCAATGACTCCCTGTTGAGGGTTTGTGGTATCGGGGACTGTCAGACTGAGATGGCAGGATGCCGCTGGCATCCCGCACAGACATCGAACCGGGATGCGCTGGATCGGGACTCCGAACCTGACCGAACGCGAGTGTGTGGACGGCGTCTCCCGGATAGGGGACCGGAGAGACACATTGATCTTCGGTAGCGGAAGGTATCGCTCCTTAGCACCCGGAGAAGAACCTCCCGCACCCGTCGCCTTCGCCGGCTTCGCAACCCCGGTTCGGACAACAGCAAGCAGATCGTAATCGAGTACACTCCTTCCTTAGATTTGTGATACATCGTAGTCCATCACACTCGCGCCGGTTGGCTCGGGTTTCAGGTCCCTCCCCATGAAGGCAGGTTAACTGCCGGGGCCGGCGAGATCAGCCTGCCGGGCATCAATCCGGCGTTTCACATCATCGGCTATCTCGCTCAAGCGGTCATCGGGGATGGCACACAAGCTTTCGGTCTGAAAGGCGCCCATGGCATTGCAGATCATGGAGACACGCGCCGCGGATTCCTCGTCGGGCGCGCGGTAGATGTCCATGAAGTCCCACGAACCCAGCAGCGCGTAATGGGCCAGGAATTCGATCTCCGGACACTGCTCTTTGACCTGGCAGATCCATTCGCGATGCGAACGCTTACCATCGCGCATGGCCGTGGTTACCGCAACCACGCTTGGCGCCTGTGGGGCCATTTTCGACATGAGCACATAGGTGTGCATACTCTCCTCCCTTCGGCTGCGAGCCGGGGAATCAAGCTGCGATGTTTAGTCCTGTGGGGCCCGTGCAACAAGCTCGAAACACCGTCTCGAGTCTACGGGTCTTGCATTAGGCTGTAGTGGCGGGTAGTCTGACCTGTGCTGGTATCTACAGTATACTACGTAAAACCAGATTATGCCAGTTTCATTTTTCTGAATTCTGGCTGTTTTGATAGCGTTGTGGGTCGGCCCTCACACCGAGCGGACGGGCATGTTCTGGGGATCGTCGATCAGGATGGGTTCCTTGATCGTAAAGGCCTCGGCGTACCTGACATTCGCCATCTGTCCCAGCACGGCCGCGCGGTGCTGCATCAATTCGTAGATGTCAATGCCCGGCTGGAATATCTGCTTGGCGGTGACCACGTTGCCGAATTGAGACTTGTAAGCCCGGACAGCGTCGCACTTGGCATCGAACTGATCGGAGATATCGACCAGGAAAGAACTGTCGGTATTGCGGAAATACGAGGCGTAGATGATCTTGCGCGGACGATGTGGATCACCCTCAATGTCGAGCTTCTTCAACCCGGCGAGGAAACAGGCATCATAGCCGAGTTGCGAGCAGGCAACATGATCCGGGTGTCGCTGTTCCCAATGCGGCAGGATGACCAACTCCGGCATGGTGTCGCGGATCATGCGGGCGAGCTTGAGTCGCGAGGTTTGGTCATTCTGGATAGCGGAATCGGGCAGCCCCAGTTGTCCGCGCCAGGCAAGGCCCATTGCTTTGGCAGCATCGGAGGCTTCCTGCCAGCGGTCGTTTTCATCGCCAAGGGTGCCCATCTCCCCCGCCGTCAAATCCAGCACCCCCACCGCGCGTCCCATCTGTGCCAGTTTGATCAGGGTGCCACCGCAGGTGATCTCAACATCGTCGGGGTGCGCCGCGATGGCGAGCACGTCGAGTCTCATTGCATCGGGGTTGACGTTATCCGGCATCGAGTACCTCCTGATAATACTGCTCATACTGCGGCACGATGATATCGGTGGCAAACCGCTCGCGGGCGCAACGGGCGGCGGTATCCTTGAACAGTTTCAACTTCGTGGCATCATTGAGAAGACCGAGCGCCGCCTGGGCCATTGGCTCCGTGCGCCCCACCGGGAACAGGAAGCCATTGGTGCCGTCTTCGACAACCTCAACCAACCCCGTTCCTGAGGTCCCGATAACGGGTACGCCGCACGCGAGTGCCTCAAGCGCGGCCAGCCCGAACGATTCCTCCTCGGATGGCATCAAGAACAGGTCAGCGCAGGGCAGGACGGCCTCGATCCGTGACTGGTTACCCAGCGAAATCACCCGGCCATTGAGCCCGCGCTTGTTGATCTGGCGACGGGCCAGGATCATATCGGGTCCCTCGCCGATGAGTAGTAACCGCGCGGGGACTTGCTGCTGGATGCGATCGAAGATGTCAATGACATCGAACGTCCGCTTGACCGGCCGGAAATTCGATACGTGGGCTATAAGGAACTCACCCGGATTGACGAATTCTTCGCGCGAGCACTCCCCCGTCTTTGGCTTGAAGCGGCTGGCATCGAAGAAGTTGGGCACAACCCGGATTTCCTTTTCAATCTTGAAGACATCATGCGTCTCATCGGCCAGGTACTTGCTGACGGCGGTGACACCATCGGAGGCGTTGATCGAAAAGCGGGTCATATCGTAGAATGACGGATCCGATCCGACCAGCGTAATATCAGTACCGTGAAGAGTAGTTATGATCTTGGGCTGCTTGCCATCGAAGTCCCTGAGCAACTGCTTGGCGAGAAAGGCGCATGTGGCATGCGGGATGGCGTAGTGAACGTGCAGGACGTCAAGCTCGAAGTTGCGGGCGACATCGGCCATCCGCGCAGCGAGGGTCAGTGTATACGGCGGAGACTTGAACAACGGGTACGAGGTGGTCTCAACGCCGTGGTAGAAGAGGTTCTTCTGGAAGCGATCAAGCCGAAACGGCAGTGCGTACGAGATGAAATGGACCTGGTGCCCCCGCTGGGCGAGTTGTTGTCCCAGCTCGGTGGCCACGATCCCGGAGCCGCCGGCTACCGGATAACAGGTGATACCGATTACCATGCTACTGTTGCCAGTCTGAGAGGTGGATGATCTGGTGCGCCGTCTGTTTGACATCGAGTTGACGATACACGAAGTCGATCAGATCGGGACCATACTTGGAGAGGAAGTATAGCAGGTTCAACGATCGCTCCTGCAGATTGCGATTGGTGTACACGCCGTTCTGGAGGCGATAGATGCGCTCTCGGGTTTGCTTCTGACGCTTCTTATGGGCGCTGAAGACCTTGCCTTTGAAGTTGTTCAGGGCGTAGTCGACTTTGCCACGAGTCTGCTTGCCAAAATCCTTGAGCGAGGGATCAAACTCCAGAGCATCATCCATGAACTCATTGAAATGCTCCAGGACGTCGTTCTGCAACGAGTCGAACTTCTTCTCCAGATCGCTCGGGAAGCTCTGAGCAAGCACGCGGTTGATGGCCTGCTCGACATCGCCGGTGAGGTCATCGAACCCAATATGGTACTCCTCCATGAGCTTTTCGAACCGCGTCTCCAGCAGCGTCGCACTGGGGCGGGCACTGTGGCACGGTGGCGGCAAATGGAATAGTCTGAAAACCGGGTTGACCTGGGCAAGGTAGGCGATCTCCGAAGGGCCGCCCTTTTGCGCCACTACCGGGAACAGGTGTGACTGAAAGACGGGGCGCGTGATGACATCGGGCGAGAACTTCTCCGGGTGCTCATCGAGTGCTGCAAGCAACTCGTCCTCGGTAAAGTGCTGCTCTCCGACCATGAAGCCGTCTTCAACCCTCGCCACCGGTTTGCGGCCATCGAGATTGTAGAAGAGGTGCGTGGCGTCCTCGGACTTTTCCACCTGGATATGGTAGCCGCTTTGCACCAGTTCGTTGTTGGTCTGTGTCAGCGTTTCGCGAAGGTCGCTTTGTTTGTTGAGAGTGCGACGGAAGAAGTCACGAGAGAAGCGCTTGACCTCGGGATCACCGGGTGAGAACATGACAAGCCCATACTTGCCCAGCAGTCGGGACCACAGCTTGCCAAACGCGGTTGCGAAGGTGTCGGAGCTGCTATAGCACTCCTCAACCATGTTGTACAGGTCCGGTGTGAAGTCTGTATCGCCGAGCGCCTCTTTCAGTTGCGCGATAGCGTTCTTGCGAGCCTCGGCATGCGAGAAGCTGATTTCAGCCACCGGCAGTTCGATAGCCGGTTTGCCGTCGTAAGTGATCTGGACCGGCTCGGTCTTGCGGTCCAGCAACCGGGTATTGTTGACCTCCTCGAAGTCGTGATCGTCGGCTGCAATCCAGAAGATCGGAACAACGTCGCGCTCGA
>WJKG01000294.1 GCA_014729205.1 candidate division GN15 bacterium
GTTTGAATTCGTTGATCAGAACGGTTCGTCGCTGAGCATTGAAGGTACGCCAGGGTTGGCGATACTTCCGGACATCGACCTGGTGTGCCTCGAGTCCTATGAGGGAATCGACGAGCAGGCTGTCCAGATGTCGTCGAACGCGACTGGAATCGTATATGCCGCCGTTGTATTCGGCCTTCGATCGGGCAACGGATCTATACAGTTGTTCCAGGGTAAAGCGCAGGCCGCCTTTGCCTTTGGCAACGACATGATCAGCATCTTCCATGGTACGCATGGTAACCTGGCTGGGTGGCCGTTGGCAGGAGATTGAGAGTCCGATGATAAGTGAACAAACAATGGCGAGTCCGACGAAACGCTTCATGTATCCCTTTCCCACTGTTGAGGTTAAGTACCAACGATTAATTGTACACGCTCGCAGCGGAAAAGCAACCAGGAAATTCGGGAAATCGTGCTACACTGGCGGGGTGGCGAGTGCCTCAGCGGTTTCGGCCAGATCATCGCCGGCGATGGGCTGCTGCTTGTCGATATAGGTACGGAAGTCAATCAGGAAGGTGGTACCTTCGCCCAGTTGAGAATCGCAATCGATTTCGAGTTTGAGGGCGGTGGCGACACGATGGACGATGGCCAAACCCAGGCCGGTGCCGCCCTTCTTGGTGGAGTAAAACGGCTCGAAAATGCGTTTGAGGCGATCGGCAGGGATGCCGGGCCCGGTGTCGATGACATAGAGTTCGGCCGCACCGCGCTCGGGATTCGCGACAAGACGGAAGGTCAGCTCTCCCCCATCGGGCTCCATCGCCTGGCAGGCGTTTACACCGAGATTGAGCAGTAGCTGCTTGATCAGGTCTTCATCGCCAAAGACGTACACCATGGACTCATCGGCCTCGAAGTTGATCTCGGTTTTGCCATTGGCGGCATGGCTGTGGTTGAGCAGTTTGATAACATCGGCGATCACGTGACACAGTTCGACTTTCATGTAGCTGGGCCGTTCGATTCTCGCGTAGCTCAGGAAGTCGGTCAGGATAGTGTTCAGGCGGCTGGATTCCTTGACTATCAGTTCCATCAGCCGAGCATTTTCGCCATTGAGATCGAGTTCGCCGGAGAGCACCTCGACGGAGCCGGAAATGGCAGCCAGTGGATTCCTGATCTCATGTGCGATCGATGCGGAGAGCTCACCGACAGCGGCCAGCCGATCGGCGGCGCGCACTTTGGTTTCGAGTTCCTTGGCGCGGGTGAGGTCGGAGAAAATGGCAATAACGCCGCGCAGAGAGCCGTCCTCATCGGTGAGAATAGAGGTAGACAGGCCAACCGGCACAGAGATGCCCTCGGCATTGATAATCTGGATTTCGCGCCGGGGATGCTCAGTAGATTCGACTATACCTGCCATAAGACAATTGACCAGTCCGGGCATTCGCTCCGCGAAGACTTCGTGGCAGAGCATCCCGCGGACCTCTTCCTCGCGGTATCCGAGAATCCGTTCGGCGGCCCGATTGAAGTAGGTGATGCGGGCATCGGCGTTGATTGTCAGCAGTCCGGAATTCAGGTGCCGGAGGATGTCATCGGTTTCCAGTCGGGCGATACGCAAGGCGCGCGAGGTATCGGCGAGGCGGCGGTCGCGATCGACCAAGTGCTCGGCCAGGTAACCGGCAATGAAGGCTACCAGGTAGAAGATCAGCAGGTGGAGAAAGACCGAGTAGAATACGTTATCGGACGCAGTCACCAGCGTATGGAAGATGTTGCTGGAGAAAGGTACCTCTACCTTAGTGCTGAGATCGTACCAGGTAACGAAGCAGAACCCGATTGAGACAACCGAGGCGGTAAGCAGGGTTCCGGCGAGCCGGAAGACGAGAGCCGCGGACACGATGGTCAGCAGGAACAGGCCGGAGAAGGGTGAGCTGATGCTCCCGGTGGCCCAGAGCACACCGGCTTCGAGCACCACTTCCAGTACGAACTGGGCTGCCATGACGGTGGTTGTAGCGACAGGGAACCGTCGGCGTCGGTCCACAATCAGCATGATAGCGAACAGGAGCGTGGCGACGGCATAGGCGACGAACGGCACCTGGAGATAGCCGGGGTACTTTAGCCAGAGCACGACCACGGCAAAGAGGACGATGAAGGATGCAAGCCGCAGCGGCAAGAACCAGCCGAACTGTTTTGAGTCTGATGCTAAGCGCATAAGCAGCAGACGGCGCCCATGAAGGGCGCCGCCTGAGAGTTTATATGGTTGTTTTCGCTCGAGTAGTCATTGACCTGGGTCAGATCTTGCCAATGATGTCGAACATCGGCAGGTACATTGCCACCAGGATGGCACCAATGACGATACCCATGAACACGATGATGATCGGTTCGATAATGGATGTCAGCGCCGAGACGGCCTCGTCGACCTCTTCGTCATAGAAATCGGCGA
Source organism: candidate division GN15 bacterium (assembly GCA_014729205.1). Taxonomy (GTDB): domain Bacteria; phylum Zixibacteria; class MSB-5A5; order GN15; family FEB-12; genus WJKG01. The sequence continues at coordinate 2,405 of WJKG01000294.1, forward strand.
TCTTGGTGAGCATTTCGTCGAGCCCGCCGGTCTTCTCACCGACGGAGATCATCTGGGTCACCATGGGTGGAAACACGCCGGAGGCTTTCAGCGGCGCGGTGATCGTATCACCTTCGGCGATCGACATAACGGACTTATGGATAGCCCTGGCGATTACCGTGTTGCCGGCAGTCTTGGCGGTGATATCGAGGGCGTCGAGAATCGATACACCGGAGGCCAGCAGGGTACCGAGCGTCCGCGTGAATCGAGCTACCGAGGATTTGCGCACGAGAGTTCCCAGTACCGGTGATCGCAGCAGGATTTTGTCGGTAACGAGGGCCCCGGCCGGGGTCTTGCGATACCAGGTAAGGGCGGCAAAAGCGCCAATCGTCGCCAGCACCAGGTAGAGGAAGTTGGCTTTCAAGAAGTGGGAAATCTGCAGTACGACCTGGGTGGGCATTGGCAGTTCGGCATTGAGGCCACCAAACATCTTGGCGAAGACGGGTACGATAAAGGCCAACATACCGACGGTGACAGCAATAGCGACAAAGACAATCACGGCCGGGTAGACCATAGCGCCCTTGACCTTGCGCACGAGGCGGTCGGCTTTCTCACGATAGCTCGCCAGACGTTGCAGGATGGCGTCAAGGGCACCACCCATTTCGCCAGCTTCGACCATGTTGGTGTAGAGCTGATCGAATACCTTATTGTGTCGGGCCAGCGCTTCCGAGAGAGTAGAACCTCCCTGCACGCCGTCTTTGACCTGGCTGACTATTTTGGCCAGTTCTTTGTTTTCGGACTGGGCGGCCAGCACCTCCAGGCACTGGACCATGGGCAGACCGGCGCCGATCATGGTAGCGAACTGACGGGTGAATCGCGACACTTCCTGGCGCTTGATGCCCGTACCGATCTTGATATTGATTTCCGGAGCTCGTTTGGAGATGGAGGTAACGAGGATCCGATTCTGCCTGAGGACGCGCTCGAGATCATTGCGGGTCTTTGCCTTGAGCGATCCCTGGACAGCGGCCCCCGCGAGCGTCTTGCCTTTATAGTCGAATACTGGCATGGAAAGTCATCCTTTCTCGCGCACCCTAGGCCGTAGCCGAGGCTTTCTGATTGCGTTCGAGCATCTCGCTCAATTCCTGCGGATTGGAGCTGTATGCCATAGCGTCGTTGAGCGTAATCTTGCCGGCCTGATACAGTTCCTGCAGTGACTGGTTCATGGTCTTCATGCCGTACTTCTGTCCGGACTGAATCATGGAGTACATCTGGTGCACCTTGTCATCGCGAATCAGCGCCCGAATAGCCGGGGTACAAATCATGACTTCCAGGGCCACCGTACGTCCGCCACCCACCTTCGGGATCAAGCACTGCGACACGATAGCCTGCAGCGCGAACGAGAGTGAAACACGAATCTGCTCCTGCTGGTTGGTGGGGAACGAGTCGACCATACGGTTGATGGACTCAACGGCGGAATTGGTATGCAGGGTAGCAAAAGCCAGGTGACCGGTCTCGGAGATGGAGATGGCGGCTTCGATAGTCTCGAGGTCACGCATCTCACCGACCAGGACAACATCGGGATCCTCACGCAACGCATATTTCAGGGCGGTCGCGAATGACGTCGTATCGGAGAAGACCTCGCGCTGGTTCACCAGTGCCATCTGGTGGCGGTGAAGGTACTCAATGGGATCCTCGACGGTAATGATATGTACAGGTCGTTCCTTGTTAATCTTGTCCAGTACGGCCGCAAGGGTCGTTGACTTACCGCTACCGGTGGGTCCGGTGACGAGGATCAGGCCTCGCGGCAACTTAGAGAACGATGCTATCACTTTGGGCAGCCCGAGCTCTTCGAATGACGGGACGCGGTACGGGATCTGACGCAGGACCACGGCGATGTTTCCACGCTGCATGAACATGTTGCAGCGGAAACGGCTCATCGACTCGATACCGAAGGAGAAGTCCAGTTCGGATTGCTGTTCGAATTTCAGTTTCTGCTTCTCGTTGAGCATGGAGTAGGATAGCTTCTTTGTCATCTCGGAGGTCAGCGGATCCATCTGCAGGCGAGTGAGTTTACCATCGACACGGACAACGGGAGGAGCGCCGACGGTGAGGTGCAAGTCAGAGGCATTCATCTTGACCATTTGCTCAAGGAGTTCGCGCAGGGTGACCATGGAGTATCTCCAAATATGGTGGTTCTCGGGCGTACCGGGTCTACACTATGTATATCGGCGGAAAAGCGCGAATCTTGACTGAAATCTGGCCTGAGGTGAATTCTAACCCGTTGGCCAGCAACGGGTTCAAAAAGCGGACTAACCTACTCTGTAGTCACGGCAAAGACTTCATCGATGGAGATGATACCGGCCTTCATCTTCTCGACGGCGCACATTCGCAGGCTGTACATGCCTTCCTTGAGGGCCTGTTCCATGATCTCGGCATCGGAGGCCTTGGCCAGAATGAGTTTTTCGATGGCAGGGCTGACCGGCATGACCTCGTAAATACCAGTTCGTCCGGAGAGGCCTGTTTCGTTGCAGGCACTGCATCCGGTGCCCTGGAAGGCCCTGACGTTGCGCAGCAGCTCTTTGGGGACACCGAGGCTTTCTACCTGCTCGGGGGTGAGGTTCACTTCCTCTTTGCAGTTCTGGCAGATCTTGCGCGTCATGCGCTGGGCGAGGATGAGCCGAGTGGCGGAGGCAACCAAGTAGTTCGGAATGCCCATGTCCATCATACGGGTAACAGACGAGGGTGCATCGTTGGTATGGAGCGTGGAGAAGACCAGGTGACCGGTGAGCGCGGCACGGATGGCAATCTCGCCGGTTTCGGCATCACGAATCTCACCGACCATGATGGTGTCCGGATCCTGACGCAGGAAAGAGCGCAGGGCGGCGGCGAACGTCATTCCAATACTGGAACGGACGGCAACCTGGTTGATGCCATCGAAGTTGAACTCGACCGGATCCTCAGCGGTCATGATGTTCACATCGACGGTGTTAAGCGTCTTGAGGGCCGAGTAGAGCGTGGTGGTCTTACCGGAGCCGGTGGGTCCGGTCACCAGGATAATACCGAAGGGTGAGGCGAGTTTATCCTGGAACCGCTTGAGGTCTTCCTCGCGGAAGCCGAGCTTGGTCATGTCGACCATGAGCGAGGCCGGGTCCAGAATTCGCATAACGACCTTCTCACCGAAGATAGTCGGAAGCACGGAAACACGCAGGTCGATGGTACGTCCGTGCACCTTGATCTTGATGCGACCGTCCTGCGGGACGCGGCGTTCGGAGATGTCCAGGTCGGCCATGATCTTCACTCGGGAGATGATGGCGGCACGATATTTGAAGGGCAGTGGCGCCATTTCTTGAAGGTCGCCATCGATACGGTAGCGAACCCGGATGCGCTTCTCATAGCATTCGATATGAATATCGGAAGCGCCCATCCTAATGGCGTCGGAGATGATTGAGTCAACCAGCTTTACGAGCGGTTTATCGGAGATGGCGCTGAGCAAGTCGCTTTCGGAGGGTCCTTCCTCCTGCTCAACCAGCTCGAGATCATCATCGGTTTCGAGCCCCTTGACGATCTCGCTGAGCGCGCCGGAGTCCTTGTAGTAGGACTCAATGGCCTTCTCAATAGCGTTTTCCGGCGAGAGTACGGGCTGGACGACACATCCGGTGATAAACTTGATAGCATCGAGGACATAGACGTTGTTGGGATCGCTGATGGCGACCAGGAGCGTCTTATTGAGTTTGGAGATGGCAATGACTTTGAACTTGCGGGCGATGTCAACCGGGATGAGCTTGACGATCTCGGGATTGAGTTCAACGTCGGAAAGGCGCAGGGCACCGATTTTGAGGTGCTTGCCAATAAACTTGGCAAGTTCATCCTCGCTGGTGACGGCGCCGATCTCAACAAGCGCCGTTTCGAACTTCTTGTTGCCTTTCTTTGCTAGTTCGTTGGCCTGCTGAGCTTGATCTTCGGTGATCTTGCCGGCCTTAACGAGAATAGCGCCGAGTTCAGACGATGCCATTTAGTCCGCCCGTTGTGCCTTTGCCGCAAAGCGCCTGGATCGTGGATGTGATTCAGGCGCGCGGGGTGTCGTTTACGGTGTTCTCAGTCCTGAAAAATATCGTCCAGCTTGTCCCCTGCCATATCGGCAAAATCGTCGGCGAGTCCCTGCTGTTGCTGCGGCTCGCGATTCTGGTCCTTGAGGGTCTCGAACAAGCGGGCCAATTCCTGAGCTGCCTCCTTGGCGTACAGGCGTACCATTCCGA
>WJKG01000295.1 GCA_014729205.1 candidate division GN15 bacterium
CGTCAACAGAAACCGTCACTTCTTCGCTGTCCACGAACGGACTCCAGAAAAACTCGTCCTCGATCTCTTCCTTGATTTCCCAGTCACTCAGGACCGTGTACCGGGCATTAGGGAAAGTGTACCAATCGTAGTCGCCGAGATACCACCAGTCGTAGTCGACATAAGGGTCAAAGGTCAACGGTTCGGCTTCGTCCTGGACATCGAGGTTGTTTTCGACAGCCACCACCCCGTTAACCTGAGCGGCGACATCGTCGGCCTGGGCCTTCTCGAAGAAGGTATCCACGTCACCGTTCAGGTAAGCAATCCCGTTATCCACGGTGACATCGATATCATAACGATTCACATACGGATCGCGCAGGAGCGCCTGTCGTACATCGGCGGCGACCATGGCATCGGTCATCGGTTCGGCCGGCCTGACACTCATCTGGTTCTTGACCGTCCAGACACCGACAGTATTGCTGGCCACCTGCGAGGCGGCACGTTTGGCTTTCAAATTGTCTACGACACCGGACAGCGTCACTACGCCGTTATTCACCGATACCTCGACATCAAATGAAGCTACGCGAGGATCGTAGAACAGGGCATCCCGTATGGCGCCGGCTACTTCTTCGTCCGATTTCGGAACATACTTGTCGGTGCGGAAGCGCTCGTCGCGAGCCCAGTCAGCTACTTCCAGATCCTCGGCATCGACTGCCTCGACATTGTCGACCCAGGCATCGGAAATGGCATACCGCTTCTCGGCCGCACTGCCTACCGTTCCGCTCAGAGTAACTTCATTGTCGTCAACTTCGACTGTTATAAGGGCGTCATCGACCAACTCATCCCAGCGCAGTTTCTCGCGAACCTCAGCGGCAATCTCCGCGGCAGGTCGATCCTCTTCATAGTCCAAGCCGAGCTCGTTGTCGACCTCCATCACACCGCGGACACTGCGCGTCACTTTGGCCGCCAGCTGTTTTTCGTACCATGAGTTGACCACACCGTTAAGCTCAACAACTCCATCACTGGCCGTTACCTCTATCTCCCAGGTGTCGGTAGCCGGATTCGCGGCCAGCGCGTCAACGACATCGTCACGCACTTCCATATCCGGGCGATCAAGAGACTTGACTGTAATGTTGTTGACCACCGATCGCACACCCTTGATTGTCTCGGCCAGACGGGCGGCGCGGCGTTTCGCCAGAAGGTTGGTGGCGGAGCCACTCAGCGTTACAATGCCATTATCGGTTTCGACGTCGACCAAATACCCGGATACCCCGGGATCGTAGGTCAGCGCATCCATCACGGCGAGAGTGATATCGGCGTCGGTCATTTCGTCCTGAGCCTGAACACTCAGGGCCATCAATAGAGCGATGGTCAGGATTATGGTTGGCAAAATCGTCTGCGGTCTTAGCGCTCTTGCTCGTGCACGTGAATCCATTAGCTATACCTCCTTTGGAAACTGCTCCCTCTACTCAGTCAGGCCTTAGGTCAGCGTTTCGGCTCGGCCGGCTTGGAGACCTCGACCAGGACGTCGGCGGCCGCACCGCGATCGCCGTGCACCGCCAGATCGCCGAGAGTGCACATGCCGACCATGCGCTTGTCACTGTTCAGGACGACGAGACGGCGGACCTTGTCCTTCTTCATTAACTCGCCGGCCTCGGTCAAGTCCTGATCCTCGAAGCAGTAAGTTATGTCGGGAGTCATTATATCACCGACATTGACCTTCTCCGGGTCCTGCCCCTCGGCCACGGTTCGTACGGCGATATCACGATCGGTCAGCATCCCGACCAGACGGTCATTGTCACCGACCGGCATCACACCGACCCCGAGGTCCTTCATTCTCGAGGCAGCGTCCTTAACAGACGTTTGAGGCTGCACGATCTCGGCGCTTGGCGTCATGATTTCCTTGATCAACATTGCAGACCTCCTTGTTGGCTTGTCGGGCGCAGATTCTCATCCGCTTTCACTTCTGCCGCCGGCTAAGGCGGCGGTCTTGTATGTTAATCCCTAACAAGAAGTATGCCGATCTGCCGTGATTGCACGTACCGCGCTGTGCGACAACTGGTTGCGGTTGCGGTGAGATTGTTGATCCGCGAACGTACGAGTATCGATCGCCAGGTATCGCCCACTGTGTGAACACTGCGTACACTCTTCGTGTACTCGCCGCCGAAAACGGTACACCGGGCAGTGATCTCCGTGCGAGACATGACCTTGGATCTCTTGCATCGTCGTGTCCCGCCATCGCGAACTCGGCCGGAGCGTTGCTTCGTCGGTCACGGCAATTGACTCATCAACACACTTAGTCTATATTGGCCGGTCGCGCCATTGCGGGTATATAGACTCGAAGGGAAACGCACTATGGCCTCCAAAGTGGCAATACTCAGAACCGACTCTTCGCGAGTGATCGAGGACTACCGTCGACTGCTGGAGATGGTCGACTATCAGTCGATCATCGACAAAGAGCAGGATGCGCTGATCAAGCTCAATCTCTCCTGGACCAAGTATTTCCCCGCCTGCTCATCCCAGCCGTGGCAGGTCGAGGGCCTGGTGAAGACCATGACCGAGGACGGTTACTCCCCCGATAAGCTCCTCCCGGTCGAAAACAAGACGGTCGTCACCAACCCCCACAAGGGCGCTCGCAACAACTGCTGGATGCCGGTGCTGAAGAAATACGGCCTCAGCTTCACGGCCCTTCCGGAAGTAGAATGGATTACCTGCGACTTCGGCGGGCTGCTGAAACTCAATGATATCTTCCC
>WJKG01000296.1 GCA_014729205.1 candidate division GN15 bacterium
CAGGAGTCACCGTAGAGACAGCGCAGTTCCTTGAGTGTGAAGGGTGCTTCGAGCAGCTCGAAGTCGTCAATCTTGGGATCGGGGTTGTAGACCCACTTATTGAAGTCCTCGATATCGTATGAGGCGACCACCGAGAAGCTGGGTGCACGATCATCGCGTCCTATATAGACGCGGTAACCTTCGAAGTCGATCTCGCGCGAGAACACATCTGGAGTCGTCTCCGACCGGGTGCCATTAAAGCGAACGGTTAGTTTGCCAACCCCGGGCTCGACCCAGAGGGCAGGAGCTGGTGGCGGGGAGGCGCCTTTGAAGTCCGGAACACCGTCGCCCTTGGTCCAGCAAGTATCCGCCTCGGTCGGCGCCCAGATGGAGTCCCAGACCTCTTCGCCAGTATTGGGATCAAATATAAGAACCGAATCGACTACGGCTGAGTCAGTGACACACACAAACACCTCGCCAGAGTCGCGGTCGTTGTCAGTATCGACACCGGGGTTGTCATAGATCCACGATGCCCAGCGGGAGTTCAGAGTCAGGTCCGAGAAGTCCAGATTGGCATAGTAGGCATCGGGATCGTAGGAACCCGGTTCCAGGAACTCCAGGTTGTTTGGATTGGTGTGTACGTCTTCGCCGGCCAGGTAGGCGAACGAAATCGGCAGCACTTCTCCCGGACGGATATTAAAGGGACCGAACGACAGCAGGTAACGCGTGTCCAGACCAGTAGTCAACGTGTCCTTGATGCCGCCTCCCGGGGGTGGCAACCAGAGCGGATCATTGGATGTAATCGAGGCGAGGTAAGCCTGATCGTAATCGAACTCCCGGTTGCGAAGCAGGTAGTACTTGTTCACGTCGCCTTCCGGAGTACCGGTGCCACCGGTTCGGAAGTCGCGCAATGGCTCCTGCAACTCGCCCTTATAGGGGCGTTCGCGAGGACCGAAGTCATACTGCGGATTACCGTTGGAAACCCACCAGTTATAGGAAACTTCGAGTTCGCCTTCACGAGGCGTACGCACGATACGGGTTGCGGTCAAGTGCGGTACGGGCTCGTCTTCGGAGTCGAAGTCGCCATCGTTATCCATCGTCCAGGCGATGAAGGGGGTATCGATGTATGTGCATGAGAAGCACGGAGCGGGGCGAGTTTCCAGGAATCCGGATAAGTCGTCCTGCGCACCTGTCTGGCCTCCATCTTGACCGAAGTGAATATCGGCGTCAACATAGAAGCCCATGAACATGTCGTTAAGCGTCTGGGTGCCGATGTTCCTCACCTTGTAGTCGAACAGAACGATATCCTCGGCATACGAGTAGGACCAGGCATAGGAAGCCTGGGTTACCTCAATATTGAGCGGAATATGCGGTCCTCGGAAGAAGTCAGCATCGATTCCCTCGGTGCTGGTGTCCGTATAGACAGCAATGTAATCTTCCTCTGAAACAGCGTCCTCGTACTCGGGAGCTTCAGGGTCGATAATCGAGCGGTAGACAAGCTCTCCGAAGGGCCTCTCATCGGGGGCAAATTCTTCACCTCCGAGGCTCCAACCATCGGCACCTGTTGATACAAGCGTGTCGCGACCGATGACGCCACCGATCCAGAAGGCAGCTCCAAACAAATAGCGGGTCTCACTACCCTTGGGGAACTCGCAGGCCATGACCTCTTCGCCAGTGAAGAAGTCACTGATTCCGGCCGGCGAGAATTCAGCGCCGCCAAATGAGCCGTTGTTGGTGACGCCGAGCACCATGCGACCCACTTTGTGCTGCGTGATACCGTAGGCAGGGGTGAAGCTTGCTTTGGTGCGACTGATGTCTTTGTCGCGCTTCTGGGGGTTGTTGCGGCCCTCAACCGTAGGCACCGCCATCGAGCAAATCAAAACACACGCTACAAGAATCGTAGCAAACCTTCTTACCATAGCCAGCACTCTATCCTTTGGGGTTTTATCTTTCTGACGAATCCACCACTCAATCTGCTTAATCAAATCAACTAAACTGCTGTTTTTGTCGCTCTGCTACGTCACAGCCTGACAGGCAGATAGCGCCAAAAAACAGATGGATAGTCTACTAAATTTGTGACACGCGGGCAAGCATTTTCGCGAAAAATCAAAGTCATGATCAGGCGCAGTGCCACGCAGGAAATGCGACAACTGTCAGAGCATGTGAGTGAGATGATCGTACGAAAGAGACGACGCCAGCGGTACTACAAGAAAAGGCCGACAACACTAGCTGTCGGCCCTTGGTAAGTTGTGAATCTCTGAGTACTTAGCACTCACACGGTGATGGCCCGCTACTGAACAAGAAGGCGGCCAGATAAGTGAGGTCGGCGATGTTCACGACGTCATCGCAGTTGACGTCACCGGCGAGGTATGGAATAGGATCCGGTCCGGACTCAAACAGGAAACCAACCAGGTAGGTCAGGTCCTGAATGTTCACCGGTGGCACACCGTCAGCATCGCCGTGCAACACGCACTCTATCGCGACTGACATAGCGTCCCCAACCGGGCTGTATGTGCCCAGTGATCCGGTGTACTGCAAATCGTAGCTCAGGTACGGCTCGATCGACACGAACATCGTATCGCCGGACTGGACAGTCTCCGGGATAGTGAAGTATACCTTGAGTAAGGGTCCGTCTCCAATTGGCAGTGGGGCAGCATCGCCAGGCTGTAGCTGGAAAGTGTACCGCCCAAAGAAAGCATCATAGTGCAGGTATTCGATATCGTCCCAATACCAGGTTCGACAACCTTCGATCGAGAAGGAGTCGGGCTGGGCCGTGAAGTCACCGCTTTGGACGAGGGGGATACGTATATCGTTCAGCTTGATAGTATTGTTGCCATAAACAATTACTTCAATCGTCTCGCCGGCCTTGATCGACGGGATATCATTGACGTCCAGGGTATCCGCAACCGCAACGATGTAGTCTTCCTTCTGAGCCACACGGACATCGCCACCGGCATTGATCTCTACGGAGACATCGTAAATGCCAGCCTGACTATACTGGTGACCCGGCGACTGCACACCAGAGCTGTCTCCATCGCCGAAATCCCATGTCCAGGTATCGACCGTCAGGCCAGAGCTGGCCGTGAACTGAACGTCGAACGGCGCCCAGCCGAACGTGGTGTCCGCCGAAAATGACACACCCTGCAACTCCTCAACCGAGCCGGAGAGATCCGGCATGGGACCTATCTGCTTGAAGTTCGGGGCCTGGGGCGTTGAATAGGTTTGGAGCAGATCGCGCAATTCGGTGTGATCCAGTACGCGGCCGTGGATAGCCTTGTTGATACCCTGTAAGGCCGCACAGGCACCAACGATTATAGGCGATGCGCTCGACGTCCCGCCGAACTGGGCGGTGTAGTAGGTAGTTGTATCGCTGCCATATAGATCGCCGTACCCCAGAGTGTAGACACCGGAGCCGAACCCGTGTACATCAATTCGTTCACCGTAGCTGGTGAACCACTCCGGAATATGAACGTTGTTGGCGGCGCCTACCATGATAGCGCCCGAGAAGCGGAAGTCAGGATTGAATAACTGGCCGTAGAGCGTCGTATCATCCAGGTCTTGCGAGCCGTTAGCTCCTGCTTCGACCACAATTCGTCCCATGGCCGTGGCCGTAACAATGGCATCAAAGTGATCCTGGAAGTACTCGGCGGGCACGTAAGCGCCGCCGTTGGGTCCCTCGTACTGAAGCTCGATCAGGATTATGTCGCCGGTGTCGGAGTTGTTGGCAGCGGTGATCAAGGCCGTAGACAGATCCATCGAACCGATCGAGACCGTGCCCAGATCGACGTTGAAAGCAATACCGGTGTTGCCAAAGCTGTTGGAGTCGGCAGCTATCTCACCCAGGACAGCGGTACCGTGGTTCCACCAGGTGGGATCATTGATCTTGGAACCGGCAATATGAAAACTCGAGGTCCCACCGCGCAAATCTTCGTGCGATTCCACCCAGTTGCCCTCGATATCGATCACTTTGACGGTTTCGCCCTTGCCACCGGGAGCGGTCCAGGCGTAGTAGGCATCGATACCTATAGGCGCCGGTTCAAGGTAGTTTTGACTGCTCTGCCAGTTAGGTGTGGGGGCCATAGGCAGGCTCGGGACTGGTTCGAAATAGGCCACCTCAACGACATCCAGGGCGTTGATCTCATTGATCAACCGCAGCTTCTCGTCGGCGGTCGCATCCTGTGCGATGTCGACATCGAAATACAGGGTCAAGTCCGGGAGCTGAACGTCGCCGGCGCGTTTGGCGGCTTCGTCGCGAATCTCGCGGAGCTTGGTGGCCTCAATGTCCATCCGTCGCTCCAGACCGACATACTTGTCGTGCCGGTTGAGAACCTCATTGACGCGCTGCAACCGCTGGTCAACACCAACTAACAACTTGCCGGCAGGATCAACCTGGCCGACCGATTCAGCCAGCTTGACGACAATGCGGTTGGTGTTGCCCCAGGAGGGCAGGTAATCGAGCGTAGTCTTGGTGGCTGCTTCACGGTGAAGGCTGCGAGCCGAGACATCCGCGAAAACCGTGAGTACGAGTGCGGTCAACAGTACCGCGACGGTGAGAGCTGGTGGGATTAATCGACGATAGCGCTGCATCATAGTACTTCCTTGGTGTATTGCTCTTTGTCGGATGTATTCAAGATTTGGTTAACGAGTTCGCCTGTAAGATACTACGAATACTGAATTTCGCAACTTGAAATGAAAGACCATTGCGGTCGCATATTATACGACGAAGCAACGTCGAATGGTTGCTCGTTGATTCGGTCTTCTCTCCTGACAACGTGCGATCCTGGTCTCACGTTCCAAAAAGTTGTGCAACCAGTTTGGTCAGATCGGTGATCTCAACCGTTCCCGACTCGTTTAGATCGCAGGTCCCGAGCGTACACCCGTCCGAGGGGACACCAAAGAGGTACGACACAAGACAGGTCAGATCGATCACGTTGATGCTGCCATCGCCGTTCATATCGCACTGACCGGGTTTGACGAAGATCGAGCCTTCCTCGGTAACTACCCGTGTAGTATCGAGATAGCCTGTCGTCACGGTATCTACCGCCACCGAGTCAAAACTGGAAATGGAGTCGGTGTAACTCAACCAGGCGAGGCATGAATCCCCTTGATACTGCTGGCATACATACCAGGTGGTGTCATAGGAGGTGTCGATCGCGGTGCCTATCGAGTAAC
>WJKG01000297.1 GCA_014729205.1 candidate division GN15 bacterium
AAACGGATCTCATCTTCTGCCGCGTTACAGCAAGGAAACTGGAGGCCTAACGTGGGATCGCCCAACCTCCGCACGGATCGGATCTGCCTGCGCTTCCTGCGGAAACGTGACGTGCCCAGCCTCACAAAACACATCCGGCGCAAACAAGTAGCACGTTACACCTTGATTCCTCATCCGTACACGGAGAAAGACGGTTACAAATTCCTGGAATTGTCTCGCAAACAACTGCGCAATGGAACGGGCTACCATCTCTCGATTGAGGATCGTGCAACCGGCGAGATCATCGGCGGCATAGGTCTGAATTCGCTTAACCGACGGCACAACAACGCAGAGGTCGGCTACTGGCTCAGCCCGGACTACCACGGCCGGGGAATCATGGTGGAAGCACTCAAGCTGGCCCTCCGGCATTTCTTCCGTCGTTTCGGTTTTGAACGCATCCACGCGCACGTGGACATCAACAACATCCCCTCGATCAAGGTTCTCGAACGGTCCGGCTTCACCCGCGAGGGGTGCCTGCGCCGCGCCATTAAAAATCACGGGCGCTACCGTACCATCTACATGTACGGCCTGCTCAAGAACGAATTACGCAGGTAATCCCGTTCACAAACCTGCTCCTGAAGTGTTGATTAATCGCATCTCGTTATCGAATTGTCCATATATGTGAACCTCCCTGAGTCTTATGGGGTGGTTCTTGTTGATTCTACACGTGCTTTGGTGCAATCTGGGATATGGCGAAGATGCAATCCCCGGAAAGAGCCAAGCTGTTTGTATCGGCGATTTACTCATCGATTGATGCACTGGCAGACGTTTTGACCCGATTGGAGAAGAGTTTTGGCCGTATCGAGAGCGAAACGGTCGATATCCCCTTCTCCAGCGACTTCTATCTCGAAGAGATGGGCGAGAATCTGAAACGAAGGTTCTACTCATTCGTGAAACCGGTGAGTCGAGATAAACTCCCGGAGCTCAAACAAGTGTGTACGAAGATTGAGAAACAGTTCAGCGACATAGTCGACGATACGGCGTTTCGGACCGTGAACCTCGACCCCGGTCTGATCACGGCCGACAACGTGGTCATGTGTTCGTACCGTGAATACAATCACCGCATCTACCTGGGATCGGGAGTGTTTGCGGAACAGACCCTGATATGGTCGCGTAACCAGTTTGTGCGGTTGCCCTGGACAAATCTCGACTTCTGCGATGTCGAGGCACTGTCGTTCTTCGATCAGGTCCGTCGAGAACTGATTGACGAGACCGCGAAAACCATACTGCCGACCGGTAAATGACGTGACAACCCGGGGCTGACAGGATTTCGGAACACCGCCCTCCAAACGGGTTACAAGGAGTGACATGGATAAGTTTGTAGTCAAGGGACCGGCCAAACTCAAGGGCTCGGTCCGCTGTTGCGGTTCCAAAAACGCCGCCCTGCCGATCATCGCGGGCGCCCTGCTCATTGAGCGTGGAGAATCCGTGATCCGAAATGTGCCTCCCCTGAGAGATATCTACACGATCATAAAGATGCTCGAATACGTCGGGGCCAAGGTCACGTATGACGCCAGGCGCAAAGTGATGACCGTCGATGCCTCCCACATCACGGAGTCAACGGCTCCGTACGAATTGATGCGTCAGATGCGTGCCTCATTCCTGGTGCTGGGACCGCTCCTGTCGAGATTAGGTGAAGCCCGCATTTCTCTACCCGGTGGCTGTTCATTAGGCGCCCGCCCGGTCGACTACCACATCAAAGCGTTCGGTCAGCTCGGCGCGAAAGTCCAAATGAAAGCCGGCTATGTCGTAGCCAAAGGTAAGCCCCTGGAAGGGGGAACCATCTACTTCGATCGTCCCTCACACACCGGGACCGAGAATCTGCTGTTTGGCGCAGTCTTCGCCAAAGGCAGTACCCGAATTGTCAACGCCGCCTGTGATCCCGAGATAGTCGATGTCGCTAACTTCCTGAACGCCGCCGGAGCGAAAATCCACGGCGCCGGAACTCCGTACATTGTCGTTGAGCCGGCTCGAAGACTCTCAGCCGTAGATTACCGCGTCTCCGGCGACCGTCTGGTCGCGGCCACCTACCTCTACGGCGCCGCCATGACTCGCGGTGATGTCGAAGTGACCGGTATTGATACCGGTTCTTTGACAGTCGTAACCGAGAAACTAGCTGAAATGGGATGCAAGCTCTCCGGCACCAAAAGCAAAATCCGACTCAAAGGGCCTCGCAAGCTCAAGGCCACGAATCTGGTGACCTTCCCCTATCCCGGATTTCCCACCGATTTACAGGCCTGTGGTATGGCCGCGGCAACGATCAGTTCGGGAACTTCCGGTATACGTGAAACTGTTTTTACTGATAGGTTCTCTCACGCCATGGAACTGCGTCGGCTGGGCGCTGATATCGTGACCACCGGTGGTGAAGCTGTCGTGCACGGCGTAGAAAGCCTGACCGGCGCCGAGGTCATGGCCCCTGACATTCGTGCCGGCGCCGGCATTGTCTTGGCCTGTCTTGCCGCCCAGGGGACTTCAGAGGTATTACGAGTCTATCATATCGATCGCGGATATGATCGATTGGAAGAAAAACTGGCCTCGCTCGGCGCAGATATTGCCCGGGTCGCAAGCTAGAGAGCTGAATTCACTAGATAGCTGGATTTATTATATAGTCTGACTGACAGAGAGCCCGCCGACCGGATTGAACAAAGACGTTACCGCCGGTTAGCAATCGAACATTTTGCTTTCGTGCTTCGTCCGTAACTAGGATGTGATTGCTCATGATGAAACGAAGTCTCATACCCGTTATCGCCGCCCTGATTATCCTGACCGCAGGTCTGGTCTCGGCTCAGGAAACCTATTTCGGTAAAAACAAGGTCCGCTACAAGGACTTCGACTGGAAGTATATCCAGACCCGGCATTTTGATATCTACTAC
>WJKG01000030.1 GCA_014729205.1 candidate division GN15 bacterium
GATATACAGAGCGTGGTCCTGCTTGGCCAACTCTACGATACCGGCATTGCCACCCTTGATCTTGAAGTGGCTCACCATCTGGCGCAATCCCTCAGCCTGCTGGTTGAGTTCCTCGGCGGCGGCAGCTGACTGCTCGGCACCGGATGCAGACTCGCGAGAGATGGAGGCGATATGCTCGATGTTCTTTGAGATCTGCTCGGCGGCAGTGGACTGTTCCTCGGAAGCCGTGGCGATCTGCTGGATCATATCCATCACGCGCTGTGACATACTGACGATCTCGGTCAGACTGTTGCCGGCCTGATCGGCCAGTTCGCGTCCCTTGTCAACTTCCTCGATGCCGGATTCCATTCCACCAACAGCCTCACCCGTCTCGCTCTGGATGCCTTTGATCATCTCAGTGATTTCACCGGTGGCTTTGCCGGTGCGTTCG
The DNA here is from genome assembly GCA_014729205.1 of candidate division GN15 bacterium. Lineage (GTDB taxonomy): Bacteria > Zixibacteria > MSB-5A5 > GN15 > FEB-12 > WJKG01. The sequence continues at coordinate 431 of WJKG01000030.1, forward strand.
GCCAGTTTCCGGACCTCATCGGCGACGACGGCGAAGCCACGGCCCTGCTCACCGGCGCGCGCGGCCTCGATTGCAGCGTTGAGCGCCAAGAGGTTGGTCTGATCGGCGATATCGTCGATAACGCCGATGATCTCACCAATCTGATCGGCTGACTTGGCCAACTTACCAATGGCATCGGCCGAGGTCCGGACGGTATCGGCAATGCGCTGCATGCCGGAGATCGTCTCACTGACCACACTGCCACCCTGATTGGCGGTCTCAGAAGCAGTCCGGGCGCCATCGCTGGCTTCTCCGGCGTTCTTGGAAGACTCGACAATAGTCGCTGTCATCTGCTCTATGGCTGTGGATACCTGAGTGACCTGTTCGGTCTGATCCTGGGCGCCACGCGACATTTGCTCCGAGGATGAGGCGATCTCGGTTGCGGCTGAGACCAACTCGCGAGCATTGTCGGAAAGTTGCTTGATCATGTTGTTGAGATTCGTACTCATCTTGCGCATGGAAATGGCCATACGATCTTTGGCTGCCAGCGAGTCTTCGATAGAGCTGACCAGCATGCCGATCTCGTCGTTGGAGTCGATTCCGATCTGACCGAGTTGTGATTCAGGAATATCTTGCGTCAAATCGTTGTTGGATATGGCTTCCACGACGGACTCCATCTGGCTGAACTCGTGGTTCATCATATTGGTGGCCTCGACCACTTTGTTGATCGGGCGGCTGACACCGCGAGTGATAAAGAACGCCGCCAGGAGGCCAATGATGGTACCGATTGAAGCCAGGACCAGAAGCAGTGTCATCGCCGATGCGGCCGTTTCACGTGTCTCGGTTGTGGCGGCTTTTGATAGCTCATCGAAATGGTGCTCCAGCTGGGCCAGGACTTCCTGTGTCGCAGTTACATGCTGACGTGTCTGAGTGTCGAAGATCTCTTTAGCCTCAACCCAATGTTGCTGTGTCTCATTAAGCCAGTGTTCAGTATCGTTGTAGGCCTTCTGGGCTTTGGTCAGACTGGAGGTAGCTTCGTTGCGGAAGATACGTTCGGCCTGAGAGTGATTCCCTTTCTGCTGCGCCTCGAAGATCTTCCCGGCCACGGCGTATAACTCATCGAGCGGCTGCTCCCACGAGCGCACCAGACGGTTCAGTTCAGGATTCTGCGGCTTGAAGCTGAAGTACCACTGGCCAACAGGCGAATTGCGCAGGCTGGTTTCATGTTCGAATATCTGATCGTTCTGCACTGATGCACTCAACTGCGCGAACCAGTTAAGCTGCTCTGCCCAGTGATGAGTTACTTGAGTGTGGGTCTGCGGCTTATACGACCGGTACGCTTTCTCAATGGCTACCGCCGTTTCGTGCAAATGCTTGTGAGGTTCCTCGATCTGCCGCAGGAGGGCATCGAGTTCCGCGTCCTCTGAGCGCATCTGTTCCACTTCAGGCGAGTACATCCATTTGCCCAGACCGCATTTGTGCGGATCGGTCTGTACTGTCACGTGAGTGATCTTGTCGTCAAGGAACAGATCGGCCAGGGAATTCATCCAGTTCAAGTGATCAACTTCCTTCTCGATCATGAACGCCTTGTCGTTGCAAGATTTCTGGGCAACCGTGACCTTGTGGGACACGTCCGTGAAGCTGGAGTAGTTGGTGAAGCTGAGGGCGATCAGCGCCACAATCACCAAACCGAAGCCGATTCCCAGCTTCCTACCGACTTTGAGGTTCTTAAGCATAGACTCTCCCCTTGCATATGTTAGAAACATAGTCGTGAATTGACGCGATTGTCAGTGGAATCTTAACAATCCCCGACCAAGATTATGAACCTTTCTATCCATGTTTTCGGCAGAACAGAGGAATCGGAACAGAGGTAAGATGACGCATGAATGACGTAGCCAATCTACGCGGTAAGACCGGCCCACGAGGCATATCAGCATAGAGGCAGTGAGGTCATCTGGCGGAGAAAGGTGGCAAGATTGGTTTTGGTCTGTAACAACCCTAGTTTGCGGCGGATATTTTGGCGGTGTTTGAGAATAGTCCTGTCCGAGGCGTTGAGGTGCTCGCCGATCTCCTTGCAGGACATGCCATTACGGATCATCTCGCAAATCTCTACCTCTCGCGGAGTCAAGGCCGAGAAGTGGCGTTCAAGATTGTGGATAAAGGGAGAGGTAACATCGGCCAGATGGGTACGGATCATCTGCACGTATCCTGTGGCCTGACTGTCGGTCCTGGTGGCTAACTTGTCGAGCAGGGGAAGGACGATTCTCTGTATGTTGGTTTCAATCTGCATTGCGACCTTATCAGCTCGCTGGTCGATCTGGTCCATAATCGCTGTCAGTGCCATATTCTTCTCGGTCAGGGCATGCCGTTCGGCGCGCAACTGTTCGTTGGTTTGCTTCAGTCGATCCGTAGCGTGCCTGCGTTCCGTGATGTCGTGGCTGATTATCCATACTCCGTCCGGATTGCCGTCGTGGTCCCAGGCTGGCTGTATGTTTGAGGTAAGCCACCTTGCGCCGGTACGACGCTGAACCTGGTGTTCCAAAGTGACGCCTTGACCGATACTGAGCGTCTCGTCGATCTTCGCTTGATAGAGGTTTGCCTCGGATGAATCGAATACTTCGCTTATGTGTCGACCGATTACCTGCTCCGTTTCGAGGTTGCAGTTGTTTTTGAGTCGACGGTTGGCAAGGAGCACTCTCGCTTCCTGGTTACAAAGCAGGATAGCAGCATTCGTTTGTTCAAGGAGCAATCGGTAGCGCTGCTCGCTCTGTCTCAAGGCCCGTTCAGCTTGTTTGCGCGCCACCAACTGGTCGATGAGCTGGTCATTGATGCGTGTCAAACGCGCCGTTCGTTCCTGTACGCGCTGATCCAGTACTCGCCGGGAGTTTTCCAGGTATTCGCGGTAGTATCGGCGCTCCGTGATGTCGGCTATCGACCAGTTTTGCCCCAGAAGCGTCCCATTAC
>WJKG01000298.1 GCA_014729205.1 candidate division GN15 bacterium
CTTTTCCGGATTGTAGGAATTATCTGCCACCTCAATCTCCACCGAACCGTCATCGGTTTCAAGTTTACGGTCCAGTGAAAGCGCCTTAATCCGCTTTTTGCGTAGATGGTCTATGGAGCAATTGGCCGCAATTTTGTACAGCCAGGTCGAGAACTTGTACTCGGAACGATATGACGCCAGCGAGGAAAACGCCTTCATGAACGTCTCCTGCACCAGGTCCATCGACTCTTCACGGTCACGAACGATCTTGAATACTATACTGAACACAGCATTGCGATGGCGCTCGGTCAGCTCCGCATACGCGCGCTGGTTACCATTCAGGGCCAGTTCGATTACTTCCAGGTCGTCAGCTTTAGATCGTTCGTTCACCACCACACCACGTTGTCAGGTTCTTTACGCAGGCGATCGCCTAACTTACACAGATTCCCGCCGCCCAACAAGATCAAAACCATCGTCAAGATTGTCACCGGCACATGTTATCAATCAACCCCGAGCCGCCTTCTTCGCCGATCGAATCATCATCATGAACGGCTCAATCATCACTCGCGCCGTTTCATTGGGGCCGGTCAGCTTGAAAAAAACGTTGCCCTCGGGCGCCTCGAATATCACCCCTACCAATCGGTAACGATCCTGGAAGACCGTCTCGCCCGACATCGGCCCGCCAACCTGCTCCTTGTAAGTGCCGAACATGCTCAACACGTGAGCGGGCATCCCGTCCGCTTCCAGCTCGTACTGGATAGCAGCCGAGTGCGGGTCACGACCGTCATCGTAGTGCATCTGGTTGATCCACCGCTCCATGTTCTCTTCGATACTCCCGCCCTGATCGGGGCCGAAATAGAACACCTTCAGGATTGCCGAGTCCCGCTCCGGCTGCACCGGTGGATACAAAAACGTCGCCACTCTCGGAGAAGTCGCCTCGCCTTGGATATACTGAGTCGGCGGTGTAAACTGCATTCCCGCCACTGTCACCGGCTGGCGCTCGAAACTCCAGTTAATATCCGTCGGCTGATACTCAATCGTCTGCTGTATCGTCTCGCCCCGGGCCGGAGTAAAGCCCTCGTTCTCATCCGCCTGGATTTCCACCTGAATGCCCGATTCCTGGTCGGTCGCGCTTGCCGACTGATCCTGCGTTTGCTCATCCGAGGAACAAGCTGTCACCAGCGTTACCAGGGTCGCCATCAGGGTAAATACCACAAGTCGCTTCATCATAATCGTTATACCTCAGGTGTTTCTAAACTGTCCGAATTGCATTCTTGTCAGGCCCCAAAGTACCCAAACATGGACGACTGAGCAAGCCTGTCCTGCTAAATCTCCTTGGAGAGCTCTACCACGCGCGCATACGGAATGGCCGGCCAACTCTCGGCATTCACCGCCCCATTGGCGCGACTGATCATGGAAACCTTCGCCGCCGACTCCTCATCCGGTGCCTCGTAGATGTCCATGAAATCGTACTGCCCCAGAAGCCCATAGTGCGCAATGAACTTCACTTCGGGACACTTCTCCTTAACATGCTCCAGCCAGGCACGCCCAACGGCATCGCGCTCGCGCATCTTCGATGCCACCTCGGGATCGAGTTTCGTCATGAGTATGAACGTCTTCATAGCAAACCTCCGTCTACTTTTCTTCGAGTGATCTTAACGCCTGAGGCCCGGAGTCAGGCCTGCAGGCTCTACAACAAGAGATGGGTCGAATGTTGCCCGGACAGCTTATGTTTGCTCCCGACCCTTGCGAGACTTGAGCTCACGCCGAATCTTATGATACTGTGCCAGGTAGTCCCCGATCTTCTTTTCCCGACCACGGGCGGTAGGACGGTAGTACTGCTTCTGGCCCACCTCTTCGGGGAAGTAGTCCTGAGCAGTCACGGCACTATCGAAGTCATGGGCGTACTGATAGCCGTCGCCGTACCCCAGCGACTTCATCAGGCCGGTCGGGGCATTGCGAAGCCACAGCGGTACCGGTTGCGAACCATGCCGCTCGGCATCTTCTTTGGCCTGGCCGTAAGCCGTATAGATCGCATTCGACTTCGGCGCGCAGGCCAGGTAAACCACCAGTTCCGCCAGCGCCAGGTCACCCTCGGGACTGCCCAGAAAATGAAACGCATCCCGGGCACCAATCGCCAGCGTCAACGCATACGGATCCGCAAGGCCAATATCCTCCACCGCCATGCGGATCATCCGACGAGCCAGGTACAACGGATCCTCGCCCCCGTGGAGCATCCGCGCCAGCCAGTAAAGAGCGGCGTCGGGATCACCACCTCGAACCGACTTGTGCAGTGCTGAAATCAAGTCGAAGTGGTTCTCGCCGGACTTGTCATACACCGCTATGCCCTTGCGCTGTACCTGGGACACGATTTCTGGCGTCAGACGACCACCCGAACCGACATAGTCAGCACAGGCCTCAGTGACGGTGAGGGCACGACGGGCGTCACCATCTGCCAGCGACGCGATCAACTCCACCGCCTTGTCATCCGCCTCGAGATGCATCTCGCCCAGCCCGCGCTCCGCGTCTTCGAGTGCCCGACGTACGATGCTCTGCAGTGACTCATCATCCAGCCGCTTGAGAACGTGTACCTGCATCCGCGAGAGCAGCGCCGAATTCACCTCAAAGGATGGGTTCTCCGTCGTGGCACCGATCAGCACAATCTCGCCGCTTTCCACGTAAGGCAGAAAAGCATCCTGCTGGGCTTTGTTGAAGCGGTGGATCTCATCGATGAACACATAGGTGCGCCGCCCTGACATACGGTAATAGTCACCCGCTTTGGCCAGAACCGTCTTCACTTCCTTTATCCCCGAAACAACTGCGGAGAACGGAATGAACTGGCCCTCGGTAGTACGTGCGATCAGCCTGGCAATAGTCGTCTTTCCCGACCCGGGAGGACCCCAGAAGATCAGTGATGGTACCCGGTCCTTCTCGATCGCCTGACGGAGCGGTCTATCGCGGCCAACAACCTCGTCCTGACCAACCACCTCATCCAGGGTGGCCGGACGAAGCCGTTCTGCCAACGGGGCCAGCCCGTTGTCGGACCGCTCGTTCTGTTCGTCGGGGACGCTTTTGTCAGGAAACAGATCCATATACTTGATTATACGCTCTAAGCCACTGTCGTTCAATCACAAAGTCAGCGTACCTTGCCCCTGCGAGCGAGCTCGTCGCACAGGCAAAAGTGGTTGCGCTATCGTCTTGTTTGCCTTATCGTTACGCTCGTTATTCCGATCGCTCAAGCGCCTGAGTACAGAAGAAAACAGGGACGGCTCTTACGGCCACGGTCCGGGCGATCGAGTCTGCAGTTCTCAGGCCACCGTCATTCAACGCCTCAGCCGCCCCTATACACTAAATCCGCCGTGATTAGTGTCCGAAGGCGAGGGCCCGCCGGACGGGTCTACAACAAACACATACAACCGGGTACGCAACTCAGGCGACCCGACATTCTGGCTGCAAACTGCAGCCAAAGAAGGAAAATGCATTACTATGAGTGACAGAACCTCATCTGTGATCCTGATTCTCCTTGCGGCCGCTGTAGTCGTGGGCGCCCTGCTGGGCCACTTCCTGCCGCAAACTATGCAAGATGCCGGCTTCATCGGCCGGCTAAGTGTCGATTTCCTTTATGTCCTTGTCATTCCCTTGGTGGTGGCCTCAATAGTGGTTGCCTCCGCCACCGGCAAACGTTCCTTCCCGCAGGGCAAAGTATTGGGCAACGCCGTTATCATGTTTGCCTCGATTACTGTTATTGGAATCGTTATTGCCCTGGCCCTGGGCTTGATTGTCCAGCCCGGCGCTGGCGTTGACCTCAGCGGTGAATCGCTGCCGGACTACATGTCACCCCAGAGATCACCGGGCGTACCGATGCTCCTCGAGCGCATCTTTCCCAACTCGTTTGCCCAACTGTTTACCCCCGAGCACCTGTTGGGCCTGGTGTTGTTCTCGCTGTTCTTCGGACTGGTCCTGCGCCGACTGGGCCGACGTGCCAGAGCCGTCAATGACCTGATGCGCAGTCTGCGCGATGCCCTCCAGCGACTGGTTGGTGCTTACCTGTGGGTCCTGCCGATTGGCCTGCTATTCCTCGTTGGATCCGCCACCGCCGAAGTCGGTTTCACCGAACGACTCAGCCTGAAACTCGGCGCTTTCTCTCTCGCACTGGTCATCGGTCTGGTTGTTCAGGCGGCTATAGTGTTGCCGCTCATTGCCGCCTTCGTAGGCCGAACTAACCCCTGGTATCTGTTCCGCGACATGCTGCCGGCCCTGACTACCGCCCTCGGTACGGGATCGTCAACCGCCACCCTCCCGGTAACCCAGAGATACGCCATGGACGATGCCGGTATCGAACGCAATACCGGCTCTCTTGTGCTGCCGCTCGGCGCTTTGGTAAACGTGTGTGGCACGGCCATGTTCGTGGCGCTGGGTGCGCTGTTCGTCATGCAGACTGCCAATGCTCCCATCAGTGTCATGAGCATGCTGCTGATAACTCTCGTCGCGCTGCTTGTCCCGGTGGGGCTGGTCGGCGTACCAAGAGGAGCCCTGCTGGTACTCATGATTGCCCTGCAGATTGTCGACTTGCCATTGGCTGGATATGTCGGCCTTGGTCTGCTTGCCGCCTTTGCATGGCTCTTTGAACGACTGCAAACGGTTGTCGATGTCTGGGCCGATGTCGTCGCTGCCGCTACCGTGGCTCATCTCACCGGTACTGATCAACAGGTTGCCGGGACGCGCGACAAACGACGTCAAAGTGACGACCGTCGTGACCAACGGGGCAAACCCGACCGAGGCAAGCCGCAGGATGCCCGGTCGCGTTCCCGCTCTCAATCGGACCGATCGGATCGACCCGAACGCGGTGGGCGAACCCGTGGTCGAAGAGACGATCGTCGCTCACGCGACACCGGTTCCGGGCGACGCCGCGATAAGCAGGAGAAGCCAGACAAATCACCGTTCTCGATCCCGATGTCGGAACGACGGAAAGACTATCTCGACACCGGCAGCTCCCAGTCCGACGATACCGGAAGCGATTCCAGGCAGTCATCACCTCGCCCCAAAGAGCAAGACAACGAACGCTCTGGTCGATCGTCAAGATCGCGGTCCGGTTCGCGTCCTGACTCCCGGCCAGACTCCCGGCCAGATTCACGCTCCGATTCACGCTCGGAAAGCCGCTCGGATCGACGTCGCGGCGAGCGACGCAGAAGCGAAAGCAGTCGTTCCGGTGGACGCGGCCAGGGAGGATCCGACCGCCGCCAGGGACGAGGCCGCCGACAAGATGACAGCCAGGATCGTTCCTCGCAGCCGGACCACAAAGCCAGGACCAATGATTCTCGGTCCAGTCAAAAACCGGAATCAAAACCGGTCTCCGAGCCGGAGAAGTCCACCGAGACTACCGAACCGGTCTCTGCTCGCAGTAAGGGACGGCTGACCGATTTGACCGATGAAGCCATCGAACGCGAACGCGCCCGTGTCAACGCTCAGTTGGCTGCAATGCGCGCGGCGCTTGACAGCCAACAGCAAGACAGCCATGAAGAGGAACCATCGGAAGCTGAGCCCACACCCGATAGGCAAGAGCCCGAGGTAGAAAGCAGGCATCGCGAGGATCGCGAGTCACAGCAGGAGCGCGACGATGTTCATGTCGACTACGCTGGTTCCGGGAATGGCCGACACGGCTCTGCCAAAGACCTCGACCGGCAACCGGATCAGGACGAGGTCGACTCCGAGCCTTCACTGAAGACCGAGCACACAGAGCAACCGCAGGCTGATTCTCAAGACGAGCCCGAGCCCAGTTATGGACGTTCTCGAACACGTCGACGCTCGGCCCGGAGCGAGACAGAGGAACCCGAAAGTCCGCAAGTGGCGCAGGAACTCGCCGATGCCGATGAGCAGCGTCCGCCCGATGATTCGCTGGCTTCGCGACTGGCCGTCAAAATTGCTCAGCAATCGGGTGAACCCGAGCCGGGCGATGAGCCCGAACCGGAAGAAGATAC
>WJKG01000299.1 GCA_014729205.1 candidate division GN15 bacterium
CCCTGGGGCGATATCGCTCTGGACTGGTTGGGCAACGATTAAAAACTGCACCATCGAAAACTCAAATGGACTGGGCATATACGGACGGTCCGGAGCCCACGCGACTATAGCTAACAGCACTATCCGCAATTGCGCCAATGGTGGTGTGAAAACGAGTCTGGGTTCGTGGGTGACTATGACCGGCACCACAATCGAGAACAATCCTCAATTTGGTATCGAACTGAGCTCCAATGCAAATAGCTATATCGAGAACTGCGATTTCAACAATAACTCAGGGACCGGACTGAATGTGCTCAGTGGCGGTGTCACGGTCACCGGGTGCACCTTCTATGGTAACACATCGCTAACCTATGCCGGCGGCCTGTTTGTATCCACCTGGGATTCGGTCATGGTTGAGTACTGTCAGTTTGATTACAACACCGGTGAGGAAGCCGGAGCCATCGTGGTTTACGACGGTAACGATATTTTCATCAACAACTCCACGTTTGCCTACAATAGCTCGGGGATCAACATCTTGACTGACAACGAGTACGCAGCAGTGGCTATTGACCAGTGCGTCTTTGCCAGTTCGACGCAGGGAGCCGGCATTGAATGGTATGACACCTCGTATGATATCGACATAACTTGCACAGATTCCTACGGCAACGCCGGCGGCAACTGGGTCGGATTGGCTGCGAGCTCGCTGGGGCAATCTGGCAACATAGAGGCAGACCCGCAGTTCTGTGGCCCGGCCAGCCGCAATTACACACTCTACAGCACATCGCCATGTCTTGCCGTGAACAATACCTGCGGACAACTCATGGGGCTGTATGGCCAGGGATGTACGCAATCGCTCGCATGTTCCGCATATGCCATTTCCGAAGACTCGGGAGCGGCACCATGGACCGTGTCGTTCCAGTCCAACGCCAGCGGCGGTACACCGCCCTACGGCTACACGTGGGATTTCGGCGACGGTGACACATCATTCGTGGACAACCCGACGCACACGTTTCAGAGTGAAGGGACGTATACGGTCACATGCGAGATCAGCGACCAGTCCGATCAGACGTGCACGCGTACAATTCCGATAATCGTCACCGCACCCCTCACGTGTTCGCTCGCCGTCAGCGATACCAGCGGACCGGCGCCACACGATGTCACGCTCACCGGCTTTGCCTTTGGTGGCGAGCCACCATACTACTACGAGTGGAACATCTCCGGGATAGATAGTTCACTGTATGGACGAGTTGTGGACTTCGAGTTCGACACCGAAGGGACGTACACGACTACACTCCGAGTCTGGGATGCACGCGAGTTCTACTGCGAGTCATCGGTTGACATTGTCGTGGGTGCCTCACTCGCCTGCCAGATAACTGCTATACCTGATTCCGGCGCGGCGCCACTGGAAGTGGCATTCGAAGCCATAATCACTGGTGGCGAGGAGCCATACACTTATCTGTGGGATTTCGGCGACAACGTGACCAGTAGTGAAGCAAATCCAATCCACATCTACGATACAGACGGGGTCTATACCGCCCTGCTGACTGTCGGCGACGCCACCGATAAAGAATGTGCTTCTGAAACGCAGGTTGTCATCACACCAGCGCTGAGTTGTATGGCAACAGCCGAGCCCGACAGTGGTACGGCTCCGCTGACAGTGACATTCAGTGCTCAAGTTGACGGTGGTGAGCCGCCGTACACATACTATTGGGATTTCGGCGATGGTACGTTCGACAGTACCGGTACCGATTCGTTGACATACACATACGAAACCTCCGGCCAGTATCAGGCTGTATTCACCGCAACCGATAGTCGCGATTCGACATGTGTTTCCTTGATAGATCTCACGATCGATTCGCCCGTACAGATGGCCATAAGCCCCGACTCACTGGACTTCGGTCTCGACCATGACACTCTCGAATTGACCGTCGATAACATTGGTGATGGCACCCTTAGCTGGCAGATCATGAGTCGGCCGCCATGGTTAACGACGATGCCATCGGCTGGAAGCTTTTCCGAAGGCACCCACGTTGTGAGTGTCATGGCCGACAGGTCATCCCTTGAGCCGGATCTTTATACGGGAGCTATCTCGGTGGTTGGTGGCGGTGATACAATCGTCGTCCCGGTGACGATGGAGGTCGAATCGGGCCAAGATGTCATAACGGTGACGCCAACAACGCTGCCGTTTGAGTATGCCGATGCCTCACTCAAAATCCAGTTGTGTAACGTCTCTGGCTCCACCGTATCCTGGTTTATTGAGAACAACTTTGACTGGATGTCGATGAGTCCATCGTCGGGCACGCTTGGTCCGTCTGAGTGCCGTGACATCAATGTGTTGATCAGTCGCGCCAATCTGCCCACAGGCGATTATGAAGGGCGTTTCCAGGTTCGCGCCGATGGTGATCAGGTGCTGAACGTTCGCACGAGTATGTCCATCCCGCTGTGGAATCTCACTAAGGGTACGCATGGCATCCATGTTGATGAGCCGATGTGTGTACGGTTTAATGGCTTAATCGATACCGAGACACTGAGCGGAGGGCTGAGCATCGAAGGGGCGAGTCAGAGTCTGAACTGGGAGCACTCTACGGACACCCTGCATGGAAGGACGATATCTATTGTCTGTTTGTCTCCTACCCAAGGCGCGGATTTCCTTGCCCTGCAGGAGATTCGTATCTCCGGTCAGCCCTCGCTACTGGACATGAACGGAGTTCCATTCTTGAAACCCCAGGGTCCGGATCTGCTGTTTGTCACCGGTGCCATTGTTTGGCCGGGTGACGGTAATTCCGACGGTGTGGTCGACGAGCGCGACATACTGCCGATGGGCCTGTACTTTGGTGGAACAGGTCCGGCGCGAGACGGTTCGGGCATGTCGTGGGAGCCTTTCAAGGGACTGGCCCATGATGCGACTGGACAGTGGCAGCCTTACAAAGCTATCTATTCCGACGCGGATGGTTCTGGTGTGATCGACACGGCCGATGTCTGCGCGATAACGGACAACTGGGGAGCGCAGACTATTAACGCCTCGCCGGGCAATGCGACTTCCACTGCTATATCATCCGCCGTCTTCGGTCGACTATCGAGTTCTACTCTCGAATCACTGTATAATGCCGTGTGCAATTGTCCGCAGAGTGAAGGACGTTCGCATCTCGAGCAGCTGCTGGCATCACAGATTGGCCACGCTTCGGATGTGCTTCCCACATCGCCTCAGTTGTACCAGAACTATCCTAACCCGTTTAACCCAACGACACGGATTGACTTCTACCTACCCCAGTCAGGACACGTGACGGTTAGCGTCTATAACCTGTTGGGACAGGATGTGAAGACCCTGTATAACGGATTCCATCCTCAGGGGTCGGGGTCAGTGGTCTGGGATGCTACTGATAGATCCGGTAAGACAGTGTCCAGTGGAACATACTTCTATGTGATGGAATACGACCAGAACGTACGACTCTCGGGCAGAATGATACTTCTGAAGTAGGTGGGCGGCGGTTCGAAAGATAACCGCCCCCTATGGATCGCGCGGTTAGAATTCGCCTGGGAACTCAACCAGACCGTCATCAGTGTATACAGACTGAATCGGGAGTGATGTACTGTCGGCGTAGACGCCGTCGGTAACCTCGAGCCAGACTCGCGCAGTATCTGTGACTTCCCAGGGTTGCTGAATCACGGCGCGGCAATGCAAGCGCACCAGTCCTCCACCTCCGGAGCCATCGACGATTGCTCCACTTGACGGGGTCGCAGTCGCCCCAATGGCCCAGGCACCCTGACCGGTGAAGGCGGAATCAATCTGTCGGGCTACAATCAAGTCCTCGGCGCCTGCCAGCAGAGACGACACGCTGTCAATACTCATCAGGAACGAATCATAGTACACGCGGAAACTCAGTCCATAGAGCGATGGGATATTGTCCACCCTCACTTCCAGTGCGAAGGTGTTGGTGGTTGTTTGCGAGTGGAATCGCGGTCTGACGCGGAGCATGGGCTGGACCGGAACCAAGGTCATGTTGACCGGATTCAGTTCTTCCGGTATCAGTGTCACAAAGACAGTGTCAGCATAGAGCGGAATCTCGAGTGTTTCCGCGTCCCAGGCCGTCATAACAAAGAGCAAGCGCTCGGCAGCCGGCAAGCTGTCAATGACCACTGAGAAGATCCCGCCACTGTCGGTAAGGACTTCATACGCCGCTTGTTCCATTCCGGCTTGCGGTCGCAGTACAATAAGATCAACACGTCCGATTGCCTGCTGTAGCATCAAGGATGGTCGCTGCAGATCTACCGTCACCTCTGCTCGCTGGCTCGGGTAGCTTTGCGTTGAGTAGTCAGAGCAACCAGCTACTACCACAACAATCGCCAACAGGGCGAGCGTAAACCGGATGTAGAACCTGCTCTTCTGAGGCGTCTGTCTGTCGGTATTGAGGATCATATTACAACTCCGCCTTAAGTTCCAGCATTAACTGCAGCCCACTCAGAGAGATATCTCCACCGTTAGCGCTACCGCCCATGTACCGTGCCTCCAGATACAGCGAGTGTTTTTCGGTAAGCGACTTGCCCACCAGGCCTCCGATGCGGTAGGTGTAACTCTCGTCAAATCCGATATCATTGCCTGCGATATAGCGTATCGACAGCGTCGGGCCTGCCTGCCATTGGGGCGCCACATCGAAAATGACCCGAGAGAGAAGCTGGGCTTCATTGCCATAGAGCTTCAGTGTCTGCGATTCGGCCCCTTCAACATATGTTTCGTTGTCACCGCGTATCGTGAACCGAAGGTAGTGCGACATCCGCATTTCATCGCGCCTGTAGTCGAGGCCCCCATAGAGCTGCAGATACGGACTCTGGCGAAAAGTCTCGTCACCATCAACTTTGTCGGTGCCGTAGTATGCGTATGCTAGACCGCCAGACCAGGTCACTTCATCGCCAGGCTTCTGTGCCCGTGCGACCAACCTGAAAACATCGCCGGGGTTGTAGTCGTCATAGCCCTCGTAAGGCGTGTAGGCTCCGCTATACCAATAAGCAATGCTGGCAGCCAGGCTGAGTCCACGCCATTGTTGGGCTCCACCGACGAGGAAGTTCAATCCTAATCCCTCGCCCCAGCGCCGGGAAGGAACATCGAGATAACTCTCAGCAAGAATCTGCAACAGCGTACTCTCCGCCCCAAGGTCCAGCTCGGTCTTGCCGGTGGGGACACTCATACCCAGGCTGAGTAATACCTGGTCTTCCATGACAGACTTATTCAATTGCAGTCGAAGGTCGCCCAGTCCGGTTACCCGGGCGTCGGCAAAACCGGCGTCAACACTACTGCTGGCGGTAGAGAAGAACACTTGTGCTTCGAGGTTTTCCTGGATCGGCAGGAAGACACTGATCGGGATCCAGGTTTGCGAGAGCGTAACTTCGGCGGTATCGTATTCTACCTTCCAGTGAGTATAGGTAACTCCGGTTCGGCCTTCGGTGGGGGCATCGGCGACAATCTGGGCGCTAATCGGTAGAGCAAGAGCCGCTACCAACACGAGAGCGAGAATCAGTTTGGTACACATCTTAGTCATCGAAGCCTCCCGTCCCCTTTGCCGACCCGATTCCGGAGACGACGGGTTCATTTTCTGCGGTGCTGTTGCCATTATCCAAATCGCCCTCCGGTTGGGGGACAACGCCGCTGCCATCGGCCAGTTGCGACAGACCGGATTCCAGATTCCCAGTTACTCCCGATGTCAGCAGTTCCGACGATGCCGCACTGGTCAGGGCACTGGGACTCACATCGGAAAGCCCCTCCCCGACAATCAGATCCTGCGTAGCCTGAAGCTCCCGCTGCGCCTGGCCAAACCCGGCATCGAGCGCTGCTGCTTTCTGGAACTCCATCTCAGCTGACTTGAAGAACCCCTGTTCGCGCAGGTCCAACCCCTTGCAGTAAGCGAGAAAAGCCTCAAAGGAAGTGGTGGGGTAGGTACCGATTGCCTCACGCTCCGCCTCGGTCAATTCAACACCGAGGCTGTCCAGAACGCCGAAGACGAACTCCTTTTGTAGTCGAAAAAACTCTTCGAGTTCTCGTTCGGCCGGTACCAGCTTGCTGCCTGGCTCCGAGACCAGGTCAAGCAACGAGCCGCTTACTAGCAGCTGCTCGCCGGCACTCGACATACTCCCTCCAACGAGCTTGCCCGCTCCCAGCAGTCTTCCGACGCGCGGAGCGGTTTGAGGATCAACCAGTCCTGAGCCTGCCAACTCTTGTTCCTTGAGGATGGTCTCTATACGCAACCGTTCGACCGTCACCAGTGCTGAGACATTGGTCAGATCTGTGGCAACGAGTTCGGCAAAACCACGGGCAATTGGCCGAAGATCGTCGCTCAGGTGGGTGTCATCGAACGGTACCACCGCCACTGCGTTCGCGGGCACCATTGCGGTTTCAAGCTCGGCTTCTTCGTCGGCCATCTGCTCTCGTCGGTCCGCGACCTCTAAGACGAGCAGGCTGTCTAACCGTCGACGCATCATGGCTCGGGTCTTGCCCGCATCGATCTTGCCCATCGCATCGAGGTAACTGTCAATTGCTTCGCTGTTGCGCGCGAGTGCCTCGAGGCTCAATCCTCGGTACATGAGCGCGTAGGGATCGTCTTTGGCGTTTTCGAGCGCTACCAGAGCCTTCTCGTAGGCTCCTTCCTTGTAGAAAGTCGCACCCAGTTCGCGCCACGTGGCCGTACTCTTGGGGTTGGCTTCCAGTTCCTGGTAGAGCACCTTTTTGGCCTGTTCATACTGCCCTGCATCTGCCAGCTGCCGCCCCTTGTTGATCCGTCCAGCAGTGCATCCGAGCATTAGCGCCGCGGTGACTATCAACACCCCCCACAGCTTCACCCGCATGTTCATAGTGCCCTTCTTTTGACTTTGTATTTTCGTCACCAAGCCGACTTGCTGCTATCCAACGAGCGGCTTGTACACCTGCATCTTGGTCCGTGCCTCACCGAACTCCGGGTCGAGCTCGACCGCTGCCTGGAAATGCTGATACGCTTCATTATACTTGTGCTGGCGTTCATAGCGCAGGCCGGCAGCATATTCTTCCATGGCACTTGAAGACTTGGTTCCGCTTTGCTCGATCAGATCCTTGGTCTCATCGGACAGGGCGATATCCAGACGTTTGCACAGCTCCTCAGTAGCCTGCTCGATCATCTCGTAGTAGTCGCCTCGCTTGCCATCGAGCTGAAAACCAACCAGATTCCGGCTTGTCTCCACCTCGGTCACGCGAAACGCCAGTTTGATCTCATTCGATTTGTCCAGCTCAATGATGCTGCCGAAGACCATGAGGTGCGCTGAGAGGAGCTTCCCCGCCTTGATGGCTGTTTGCTGGTCGACCGGTCCGCCCTGCGCCAATTCGTGCTCGTTGATAAGATAGTCGAGCTTCTGTCGTTCTATCACGTCAAGCGAGCCGACATTCATGAACCCAATCTCGAGCATCTGGGCAAGACCCATGCCGAGGTCACCCAACCGCTCTTTGGATTCCTGTTGTGCTGCCGCATCCAATGGCCAGAACACGATCGTCTGAATCTCGGTCTCTCCACCCCGGTTGCAAACCAGTGCCCCGCTGGTGTCAACGATCTTATACCAGTAGTCGCCCATGCCCCGAGGCCAGTACTGGCGAGGAAGCTTGATAAGGCACGGGTCGATAGTAGAGATTCGCTCCAGGCACTGGATGGATTTTCTGTGGTGGTCATTCCCCCAACTGAAGTAGATGAGGCCCTGGTGTTCCAGGACGGCAATGCTGTCCGCTCTCGTCAGGTCCGGTCGCTGGAGGAGTTCATTTGTAATCGCCAACGCCTGTTCGAATCTGGCATCGAAATACGCTTCGCGCGCTGCCGCCAGCTTCTCGGATACCTTGCCCATGTCGTCGGCCTGAACAACTCCCGGCCACGACACCAACATGGCTGCGAGCAAGACACAAGCGACGGGTATTCCATAAGATCGGGACCAACGCATATCTGCTCCTTGTATCTATTGTTGTCCAAAGAATTCGCGCTTGATTGTGCTTCCCTGAATATAGATAGCTCGCATTTGCAGCAAAAGCACTTTTTTGCGAACACCTATTCTGTACGAACTACCGAATCACCCTCGATAAAGAATTTATAGGTGGCGGGGGACCGCAGGTTGATTTCCCGCTCCACAAAGGCACCTTCTTTCACAACCCTTACACGATAGGGTCCGAGCGGCAGTTGTAGTTGCGCCGGAGTTTGTACCGTCTCGAGCCACTCTCCGTCAATATACACATCCGCAAACGGCACATCCGAGGTCAAGCGCAAGGTGGTTGAGTCGACCTTCTTCGTGAATGAGAAACGAACACGTTCTGTTGTACCTTCCGTGATGGTCACCGTGTTTCGGCGTCGCCGCTCAGCGGAGCTGTTGTTTCTTGCCTCGACCCGGTATTCACCAGGCGAAAGCGAGGTGTCCAGCGAAGTTGCGTTACTGCGTACGAGTTCATTGTTGAGTGAAATACCGGAAGCCATGTTCACCTCGACCACGAGTTGTCCCATGACTGCGGCTGTCTGGTCGCTACCGCTCACGACGAAGGAGGCGGTACTCGAGTACGGGCCCACCAAGCCACGAGAAATGGCCCGGACACGCCAGTAGTTTGTCCCCGCAGGAATGGATGAGTCCAGAGGATAGGTGGTATCCGACAGGTTGGGTACTCCTTCGGGGGAGAGGAACTCAGGATTGTCATCGTATTGGAGGAGGTAGGTCATATTCGGACCTTCGACGGCACTCCAGACAAACCCGGCCTGGTTCACATCGGCGATTTCAGCCCCATCGGCAGGCAACACCACCAGCGGTGCGCTGGGTGGCTGTGGCGGCGTCTCGCCTCCGGAGACCACGAAGTAAGCCACCAGCGCCAGAACAATCAGGGGCGCTCCTATGACCAGCGCCTTGTTGCGGACAGATTGCCGCTTCCACCAGCCTGCATCATCACGAGGTGGAGGCGTTGGAGTTGGAGTCGAAACCCGGCTCGATGCGATCGTGTCGGAGATATCCACCTCTCCGGCAGCAGTCAGCAGGGCTTGCTTCATTTGAGTCGCCGATTGATACCGCTCCTTCGGATCGCGCGCAATTGCCTTGAGGATAACGGCCTCGACTTCGACAGGAATAGACGGGTTGTATTGCCGTGGTGGTACCGGGTCTTCGTTCAGTTTCGCGTCCCGGATAGCGAATTCGTTTTCGCCTCTGTGAGGCAACTCGCCGGTTAGCAGGTTGTAAAGCGTTACGCCGACCGCATAGACGTCAACCAGCGAGTAATTAGTATCCTCAGTCGGGACAAACTGCTCCGGCGCCATGTACAGCGGTGTCCCGCAACAGGATCCGGCGGCGGTCAGGGCCGGATCAGACTCGGCCTTGGCTATTCCAAAGTCGATCACCTTCACCGCCTGGGCCAGGCCGTGCTCGAGCATTATGTTGCTGGGCTTGATATCCCGGTGCCAGATGTTTCGAGCGTGGGCTTTGGCGAGTACGTCGAGAGTGATCCTGATTATCTGAACCGATTCCTCCACCGAGAGCCGCCCGCTTTCCTTGACACGATCCTCGAGCGTGGGGCCCTCGATATACTCCATGGCGATTACGGTATCGTTGTTGTGCTGGAAGAAATGCTTGAGCTGACACACGTGGCGGTCGCGCTCCAGAAGCGCCAGCTTGTTCGCTTCCTGGCTGAATCGATCTACCAGACGGGGGTCACGAAGGATCTTCAGCACGACTCGCAGACTGGTGACGCTTTTGTGCTCGGCCAGGAACACTCGGGCCATACCGCCTCCGCCGAGGTCCTGGATCACCCGATAATCGCCTATTGACTGCTCACTCATCATAAATCCATTGGGTTAGCATCCCTGTCCACGACAAGGTATACCAGTGCCCTGACAATCGCAACGCTTTGTTTCAGGCAAAAATCGTTTGATCATTGGCACTACAGTTTGCTATACTTCTCTGGCATGGGTCGATAGCGCAGGCCACAAGGCCTTCCATGACAAATACGGTCCGCATTCCGCCAATCAGTAAGAAAACCGCGGACAGAGACACCGAAACTTCACGGCGTAGAGAGGATGCACAATGGGAAAGCCCGCTGCGCGCATGGGTGACATGACCGTTCATGGCGGCTCCATCGTCAAGGGCGAGCCGACGGTATTAATTGGCGGCATGCCAGCCGCCCGTGTGGGCGACATGCATGTTTGCCCCATGCTTAATCCCGGTACCCCTCCACCGCCCCATGTTGGCGGGCCCATTCTTCCTCCGGGTTGTCCTACAGTTCTCATC
>WJKG01000300.1 GCA_014729205.1 candidate division GN15 bacterium
ACCGTACAGTTTCCAGGGGCTCCGTGAAGAAGGGCTCAAAATCCTCGCCGAGGTTCGCGATAAGTTCGGTCTGAAGATCGTGACCGAAGCCATCGACACCGAGACACTTGATACCGTGGCCGAGTATGCGGATATCATCCAGATTGGTGCCCGCAACATGCAGAACTTCTCCCTGTTGAAGAAGGCTGGCCGTACCAAGAAAGCCGTTCTGCTCAAGCGCGGTATGTCGGCTACGCTCGATGAGTTCCTCATGGCCGCCGAATACGTGATGTCCGAGGGGAACCGGAATGTTATCCTCTGTGAACGCGGGGTTCGGACCTTCGCCGACCACACCCGTAATACCCTTGATCTCTCGGCTGTTCCGTTCGTGAAGCGCACCAGTCACCTGCCTATCATCTCTGACCCCAGCCACGGCACGGGCAAGCGACACAAAGTTGCGCCACTGTCGCGGGCATCGGTGGCGGTCGGTGCCGATGGTATCATGGTAGAGGTGCATCACGATCCTGCCAACGCCCTTTCGGACGGTCCTCAGGCGCTCACGCCGGATATGTTCGCCCAGATGATGGACCAGATCCGCAAAATCGCTCCCGGAGTTGACAGGACCTGCCCGTGACACGCCAGATCTCGCCCGCCAAAGCTATCGAAGGTACCATATCCGTCCCGGGCGACAAATCAATAGCGCACCGGGCGGCGCTTCTCTCTCTTCTGGCCGAGGGTCCGATTACTGTCATTAACTTCCCCGAGAGTGCCGACTGCCAGACATCCCTGAGGGCTGCTCAGCAATTGGGGGTGGAGGTGGAGACGTTCTCTGACAGATTGGTTCTTCGCCCGCCCGATGAGTTCTCTCTGCCTCCCGACACTGTAGTTGATTGTGGTAACTCCGGCACAACCGCCCGACTATTGTCGGGAATAATCGCCGGTTCTGAGGCGGAGGTTACGCTTAGTGGTGATGAATCGCTGCAGCGTCGTCCCATGAAACGCATCATCGATCCCCTCACCCGGATGGGTGCGGAGATCTTCGCAGAGCATAACCGACTGCCGATGCGCATTCGTGGTGCCCGGCTGCTGCCCTTCGAGTACCGCTTACCCGTCGCATCGGCTCAGGTAAAGTCAGCGATCCTGCTGGCCGGGCTTGCTTCGGGGTGTACGACAGTCGTTCGCGAAGATCAGGTAACTCGCGACCACACCGAGCTCATGCTTCAGGAGCTCGGCGAAGGACTGGAAGTACGTCACATAAAACCGGTACTTGTCGATGATCCGGTGGACCCCCGCAAACGTCGCATGGAGATGCCGGAACCGTTCAAGAAGGAAGTGACTCTGTCCGGCCAGGCGCGTTTGCTGGGAGGACTGGTGGACATACCCGGTGATATCTCATCCGCCGCATTCTTCTTTGCCGCGGCTGCCATTTCTGGTGGGAAGGTCACCGTTGAGAATTGCGGACTCAATCCAACTCGAACGGGATTCCTTGACTACCTCAAAGCGTGTGGCTGTAACGTGAAGATAGAAGACCGCGCGACCGTATCGGGCGAGCCCCGGGGGAGAGTGAGTGTCACTGGTGGCAAGCTCAAGCCCCGTAAGATTCAGGGTGAGACCACCGTGGCGTTGATCGACGAGATACCGATTGTCAGCGTGATTGCCGCCTACACTCAGGGGACGACTATCATCCGTGATGCTGCCGAGCTCAAGGTGAAAGAATCGGACCGTCTTGCGGCGGTGGCCCAGAATCTGGACCGAATGGGGATCAAGTGCGGCATACTTGATGATGGCCTGGCCATTGAAGGAAGGATCGAGCTGTCCGGGGCTGACTTCCGCAGCTTCGGCGACCATCGTATTGCCATGGCGTTTGCAGTGGCGGCTCTGGGTGCGGTGGGACCGTCGACTATCGATGATGACACCATTGTCGATATATCATGTCCGGGGTTCTTTGATCTGCTCGATGGGATACGTAGCGAATGAGTGTACGACTGGGCCTGGTCGGCCATAACATAGCCTACTCCAAATCAACCGACATCTTCGCAAGCATCTTCCGCAGTACTGGTCAGACCGGAACCTTCGAATTGTTCGACTTTGCTCCGGAAGAACTGCAGGCCTGGTTGAAGAATATCGCTCCCAACCTCAATGGTTTCGCTGCTACAATCCCCCACAAGCAGATTCTCATGCGACATATCGATCACGTAGATGAGCGCGCAGCGAAGATCGGTGCCGTCAACTCGGTAGCGGTCAGTGGGAGAGAACTACACGGTTTCAACACAGACTATACGGGTATCGTGGCCACCCTGAACCCGACTCGTGAGCGGTTTGCACACAAGACAGCGCTGGTGCTCGGCACCGGCGGCTCGGCCAGAGCGGTGATGCACGCCCTGGTGCGGGAGTTTGCCGTACCTCGGTTTCTGGTGGCCTCGCGCTCAGTGAGCAGCGCCGAACGGTTTCGCACTGAGCACGAACGCAAGCTGGGTGGTGTGGAAATAGAGATCGGGCTCACTGACAGTCCGCATTGGAGCATGGCTGAGATCGGCCTGATTGTCAACTGCACTCCTCTGGCCGGCTTCAACCATCCCGACGAACTTCCTCCGCTTGATTTCGGGGCGAGCTCACATGCTGTTTACTTCGATCTCAACTACAACCGTCCCAATCAAGCGATTGCCGTAGCTCGGGAAGCAGGATTGCATGCACTCGACGGATCACGTATGTTGGTTGAACAGGCCGCGGCATCGTACAAGCTGTGGACGGGGACTGAAGTCGACGGCCAGGACATTCTCGAAGATGTATTCCCGGAGACCTGAGTATGTGCGCTAAGACCAGCGTCAAAGCACCCAGCGGGCACATTTACCTTCTTGGCTTCTCGGGCTGCGGCAAGTCTACTAT
>WJKG01000301.1 GCA_014729205.1 candidate division GN15 bacterium
CGGTCAAGCTGAGCTCGGAGGGTGAGGCGTCCTCGATGATGAAGATGTGGGATCTGCTGGAAGAACACGACGACATCCAGAAAGTGTATGCCAATTTCGACATCCCGGATGAACTGCTGGAGAAGCTGGCATCGTAGTGGACTCGGACTTCATCTCGCACATGAGCGGATTCCTGATCGACCTCAACGGTGTTGTCTACCAGGACGAGGAGGCGATCGAAGGTGCCGCGGATATGGTTCACAGAATCAAGGCAGCCGGAAAGGGCTGCCTTTTCTGCACTAATACGACAACGCGATCAAAGTCAACACTACTCGAGAAGCTGCAGGAGCTTGGTATCCCGGCTGAGTACGATGACATTTTCGGGGTAACCTCGGCAGCGGTTGACATTCTCGAACGCGAGGACGTCCGCCGGGTATGGCTGGTGATGAATGAGGATACTCGTCGGGATTTCGCGCAGTTCCAGCAGGACCTCAAGAGCCCGGAGTGGATAGTGGTTGGTGAGATCGGTTCCGACTGGAGCTATGGGTTGCTGAATGCCATGTTCCATCGTGTACTTGACGGGGCTCGCTTGCTGGCGTTGCACAAGGGCAAGTACTGGCGGACCCAGGGCGAGTTGCGCCTGAGTGTCGGGTCGTTTATGGCGGCGCTTGAGCACGCCACCGGTGTTGAGGCGATGGCCGTGGGCAAGCCGACGCGCGGGTTTTACCGGTCGGCTCTGGGGAAGCTCGGGCTGCCGGCTGCAGGGGTCGCGATGATTGGTGATGACATCACCAGCGATGTTGGAGGGGCACAGGCGCTGGGCATGAGGGGAATACTGGTCCGCACGGGGAAGTACCGTGAGGATATCGTGAGCAGGAGCGATGTAACTCCTGACCTGGTCATTGACAGCCTGGCCAAACTGCCGCTACAGGATTGACTTACCGGTCCTGTCTGAGTATCTTAGAGAAGGCAATAACGCAGTGGAACGCTCAGCGTTATGTCTTCCAGTCCGCCCCTGGGAATCACTTGTTCTGTTTCGACTGATCCTGAAAACCGGAGAATCGAACATGGAATCTTCAGCCATTTGCCGCTGCGTATGCGCACTGGTAGCTCTGGTGGTGCTTGTGCTGACTCTGGGTTGTTCAGTTGATCGCGCAGAAGTTACGGCGCCGACTGCAGTGGCGTTGTTCTCGCCCGACAGCTCCAATGATGATGAGTTCTATTTCCATGCCCATGCACATCCGCTGGAAATGGGGCGAAGCTGGGAGTACCAGAGTGTCTACTATTCGACGAACTTTGATCCGCCCGAGTTGGAGCAGACGCACGGCTTTTCGATGAATCGCTACTCCACGGTTTGGGTCGCGGGCCCGGAGGTACTGCCGAATGGCCAGGAAGCTGTGAAGGTGAACGAAGTGTGGCAGCATAATGAGACGACGTTCGAATCCTCTATCTGGCTGGAGAACACGAAGTCGTATGTCAAACAGCATGGGGTGGCTGGTGGCTATGCCATGGTACAGCCACTGGAGACGGAGCTGCCATATAGCTACCGGTTTGCGTGCCGAGACTTCACCTCGCTTGAGGATCTTCGATTGTTCATTGGTAATGGGGTGGCCGAGTCCGGTCGTCAGGATGACACGACCTGGTATGACCCACCACTGAATTCTATCAAGACACTGCCTGTGATGGGTGCGCGGTGGAAGTATCTTGATCGCACAGAGCCCGCTCCGCTGATAATCGAGAAGGAATACATCTCCTTCGGACAGGTGACCGAGGCTGCCGGAACATTCGATTTCCTGGGAGTGTACTGGCACCACGATACGAACGGCAATGGTGAGTTCGATGATAACTTCTGGATCCATGACCGGATTGCCGACATAGGCCTGGTTTCGCGACGGTATCAGATGAACAATATCAAGGTTATGAACGATTTCGGCGAAGTGGTGGGCACTTTCGATATGGTGGAACACTGGGGCCTTCAGAGTTACTCCATTCCGGGCCTGAGTGTACACCGATAGGAGAGATGCATTCAAATGACAGAGAGTGTATTGGTTTCTTCTGCGTTGAAGGAGAGTTGGCTGGCTCGCAGCGGAGGCAGACTGAGTCATGTTGTCCCGGCTTTTGCGGTGTGGCTGATGCTGATTGTTTTGCCGGGCGCGGTGACTGGCGACGATGAGGCAGAGGTCACAATCGTTCCGGTGATGCACGACGTGGCCATACAATTCAATCCAGACAACCCCAATGAGCTGGCACCGGAGCATGCCGAGGTGTTCGAGAACGGGCGAGTCGTGCGATTGAAAGCGGCGATCCCGGAATACGACCAACCAACGACAATCTGGGCGAGAGTTTCAGTCTACCCGGTCCCCAAGGATGATCGGCTGGTGTGCGATGCCTGGGACAGAGCTGGGCATGTTCGCCTGGTGGTGAATGACGAACCACCAATCGAGATGGTCAAGTTCATTACTGCATTCGGTGGCCAAACAGACTTCGAAGTGGACGTGACCCACCTGGCGCCACTATTGCAGGATACATGTGTCTTTGAGGCCTTTATCGATACCTGGGTGACACCGGCATGGACAATCGATGTGGAGCTCGTCTTCGAGCCGGTTGATACGAGTGACTACTATGTTCCGACAGAATACGCCGCCTGGGTAAAGCCTGTTATGTTCACCCAGTCGTACAACGCCCAGGATATCGGGCCCACCGGGATCGAGGTTCTTTGTGAGGTGCCGAGTGCGTCGGATCGGGTCTTGCTGTACTACTTCACGTCGGGGCACTGTACTGATGGCCGTGGTGCAGGCGAGTTCGTCACTAAGGACAACGTGATACTGGTAGACGATGTGGTCGTTTATCGTTTCAGGCCATGGCGTGATGACTGTCGCGAATTCCGCGCGATCAACCCGTATTCGGCGCGATGGTCCGACGGCTGGTGGTCCTCGGATTTTCGGCGCTCGGGTTGGTGTCCGGGTGACGTGGTTGAGCCGGTCGTACTGGATTTGACGGATCATCTTACGCCGGGGGAACATCGGATTGGCTTTGTCGTCGAGGATGTCAGACCTGTCGATTCGGCCGGGCATTTCGGCTACTGGCGCGTTTCCAGTTTTGTTGTGGGGATGGAGGAGACTGAAGCGATGCAAAATCGCTGATTGGGACACAGGCAGTGCCATCACTACCTCTGATCACATGCGTCGGCTCGATACAATGATTACCAGCCCTTGCTGAAAGGGTGCAGCCAGTTCTCGATTGCCGGGAGCTGGCCGCTTCTTCTTGAAATCGCCAGCTTGTTGAGGACAGCACGACTATCACATTTGGTGTCCCACCGGCTCTGCTATTGAGTCTGGAGCCCGTTTTTAGTTGAAAAGACGGGTATTTCCGCCTATCTAACAGGGGTATGCGAGTGTTAGGAATTGACCCCGGTTTGGGGATCACGGGCTACGGTGTGCTGGATGCCGAGGGTGAGACGATATGTGTCGCGGAGGCCGGCTGTATACGCACCGATGGCAAGGCGGTGCTGTCGGAACGCCTGGCGGAACTGGCGCGTGAGCTGGAGGATGTGATAACGCAATTGTCGCCGGATGTCGTCGCTGTGGAGGAATTGTATTCGCACTACGGCCATCCCAGGACGGCAATTATCATGGGGCACGCGCGCGGCGTGATTTTCCTGACTGCCGCGCGCTCGGGCGTGAGCGTGATTCCCTACGCGGCGACACGCATCAAGAAGTCACTTACGGGCAATGGACGAGCGACTAAAGCACAGATGCAGATGATGATCAGTTCGGTTCTTGCGTTGAATGCAACCCCGGAGCCGCCTGATGTTGCCGATGCACTGGCGGTCGCGCTGTGCCACTGTCGGGCGTTGCAGCACTCGGAGGTGGTGGGCCTGTGATCAGTCGCATTTCAGGGGTTCTTCGCGATGTAGCCGACGACGCCGCCATCGTCGAGAATGGTGGCGTGGCCTACGAGGTGATGCTTCCCTCGGCGTTGGCCGAACGGCTTAAGAGCAATGGCGCCCTGGGGGACTCGATTACGCTGGAGACGATTTACTATATTGAGGCAGGCGACAAGAAGGCCAGCCATTTCCCGCGTCTGGTGGGATTTACCGATCCGGTCGATCGCGAGTTCTTCTCGCTGATGACGCAGGTGCCGGGTCTGGGTGTAAAAAAGGCGTTGAGATCGTTGGTGCTGCCGATTCGGGAAATCGCAGAGGCGATCGAAACCCGCGACCCGAGTACGCTCTCTCGGCTACCGGGGGTGGGATCGCGCCTGGCGGAGAAGATCATTGCCGAGCTCAACGGTAAGACGACCAAGTTTGCCCTGAGTCGGACCGAGGAGCCTTTGGCTGTCGCCAGAAAGCAGCGACAGACGCCATTATTCGAGGATACACTGGAAGTCTTGCTGCAACTGCAGTACAACCGCCAGGAGGCGGAACAGATGATTAACAAGGCGATCAAGGCTAATCCCAAGGTGAACTCACCGGAGAAGCTGATTGAGATCATCTTCCGCGCGCAGCAGGAAAAGGCCGAAAGCTGAGCAGGATATGAGTCGCGAGAGACTAGTCACTGGTGAACCACTTGATCCCGCCGAGGAGACACAGCATCTGTCACTGAGGCCGAAGAGCCTCGGTGAGTA
>WJKG01000302.1 GCA_014729205.1 candidate division GN15 bacterium
CACCGGGAACTTGCCGTCGCGCGCCGTCTCACCGTTCAGCGTCGCCGGACCGGCTTTGCCGGGCTCGTAGACGCCGATAGACTCCAGGATCGCCAGTTCGGCAATCGTGAAGCAATCGTGCACCTCGGCGAACTGGATGTCGGTGATCTTCTTGTCGGCCATCTTCAGGGCGCGTTCGCTGGCGAGCTTGGCCGCCTGGATGGTCGACATGTCCGGACGCTGATACAGCGCGATACTGTCAGTGGCGCAACCAGAACCGGTGATCTTGACATACGGCTTGCCGAGCTTCTTGGCGATCTCCTCGGTGGTCACGATAACTGCCGCGGCGCCATCGGTGATCGGCGAGCAATCCAGAATATGCAGCGGATCCGCGATCATCACGCCGTTCTCGACAGCTTCCTTGGTGATCTTGAACGGATACTGCGACACCGGGTTGAGCGCGCCGTTGTCATGGTTCTTGACGGCTACCTGTGAGAGCATCTCGCGGGTGGTACCGTGCTTGGCCATGTGTGCATGGGCCATCATGGCATAGAGGCCGGGGAAGGTGGCCCCGTGGAAGACCTCGTATTCCTGATCGGCGGCGGTGGCCAGGGCATAGGTGGCCTGGTCGCCATCGCAGTCAGTCATTTTCTCCACACCGGAGGCCATGACGATATCAGACATGCCCGAACCAACCTCCGTGAATGCGGCCCGGATGGCCATGCCACCGGACGCGCACGCCGACTCAACCCGCATAGCGGGCAGGCCGCGCATCCCCAGGTAATCGGCCATTACCGACCCCAGGTGTTCCTGTCCAACGAACAAGCCGCTGGACATACAGCCGACATAGAGTGAATCGAGATGATCCACGCCGGCATTCTTGATTGCCTCGCTGGCGGCATCGACAAAGAGCTGACGGAGGGACCGGCGCCATACCTCGCCCCACTGGCTCATGCCGACACTAACTACACATACTGTGCGCATGAGAGTCTCCTCCTAGTCGTTCTTCTTGATTTTCCGCCGGAACTTGGCATAGGTGCCGTAGTCGACGTAAATCTGGTTTTCATCAAGCAGCTTGTGCGTGCCCACTGCCTTGTTGCGGACTTCCTCGATCCGGTCGGTAACCTTCCAGATGAAAGCATCCGAGCCCGCGCCGGAGCCGTAGGAGCACATGAAGATCAGATCGCCGGGCTTGGCTACATCGAGACAGCCCGTGAGGCCGATCGGCGATGCACCCGAGTACGTGTTGCCCAGTCGCGGTGCCAGCCAGCCGGGATCGATCTGGTCCTGCGTGAAGCCGAGCATGCGCGAAACGCGCTGCGGGAACTTACCGTTGGGCTGATGGAAAACCGCCCATTTGAAGTCCTCCGGTTTCATTCCGGCCTTTTCCAGAATAGCCTTGCTGGCACCCATGGTGTGGGCGAAATAGGCCTCTTCACCGGTGAACCGTCCGCCGTGCTGCGGATAGAACTCGTGCTCCCGCCGCCAGAAATCGGGCATATCGGTCATGAACGAGTGCGTATAAAGGCACTCGGCCACCAGGTTTTCCTTGCCCATGATGAACGCTGCTGCGCCGGCCGCTGCCGAGTACTCGAGCGCGTCGGAAGGAGCGCCCTGCGATGTGTCAGCCGCGATCGACATACAGTAATCCATACTGCCCGAGTCAACATGCGACAAACCGACGAACATCGTCTCCGATCCGGCCTTGCAGGCGAACTCGAAATCGGCACAGTGAGCGTGCGGGGTAATACCCAGCGCATCGCCAACCACCGTGCCCGAGGGCTTCACGGCATAGGGATGGGATTCCGAGCCGATGTAAATGGCGCCAATATCGGCGGGATTGACATGCGGGGCTCGTTTGAATGCATTGCGCGCCGCCTGGACTGAGAGCGTGATTGTATCCATGTCCGGTGGTGGTACCGACTTCTCACGCAGCATCAGGCCTTTCTTGTAACTGGGCGCGTCGGCTCCCCACACCCCGGCGATGTCTTCGACTTTGATCCGATGACGGGGGATATGGGCGCCGTAGCCAACAATTCCAGCCATAGCAAACCTCAAGTTGTTGTGTGGTTGATTGTAGGTGTATGTTGTGTTGTCATAGTTCGCATGAGAATAACGGGCA
The DNA here is from genome assembly GCA_014729205.1 of candidate division GN15 bacterium. Taxonomy (GTDB): domain Bacteria; phylum Zixibacteria; class MSB-5A5; order GN15; family FEB-12; genus WJKG01. Next base: position 2,102 of record WJKG01000302.1, read on the forward strand.
AAATACGACTGCGAAGCCCACAAAACAAGTAAATGCGACTCGCTGCGTGTGATTTTTTACCGTACTCACTGCCAGTTGTTCGCATGCGAGGCAAAAGTCCAGAGCGATCTCTGCCGATACGTTCAGATATGAAACAGACTGTACTCATTGTGGCTGCGATCGCACTGTGCGCACTGGCTCTTCCGACCGGATCGGCCGCACAGACACTGGTTACCGATTCCAATGCCGCCATCTACGAAGGCTCCCGACTGAGCTATATCGTTGCAGCCCCGCCCGGGTTCGAACTCGAACTGGCCGAAAGCCAGGTCGAGGATTACTCGTTTGCGTTTATCCCCGAAGGGGAGTCGTTCTCCGAGGCGACCATGCACGTCGGCATCACTATCTACACACTGGTTGACTCTGTGCGCAATCTGGGACCCGCCGAAGAGTTCATCGCACTTGATACGGCCAGCATGCGCAAGCATTTCGGCGAGAGCCTGACCATTCGCCCCGTGGACTCCGTGATGAATGGCAGCAACGTGTCGATGACCACCTTCTATCTTGAGGACAAGACCCGCTTCATGCCGAACGTTATGGTGGCGTATTTCGACGGTAGTGAAGAGCTGGTCATATTCGAGCTGGTCATCACTCGGGACTTTCCTCGCTTTCTGGCCGAGGACACTTTCATGCAGACGCTGAAGAACTTCAAGACCCTGGTCCAGGGCGAGTTGTCTCAGAAGTCGGACTAGACACGATCCTCACAACGCTTCTGAGAATCTGCTTTCGATTGCCATCATGTCGTCATAGATTCGACGTATGAGTCGTGCTATTGTCAATCCCTTTCGCAAACCAAACCCCGTTACGTGGGACGAGTCGATTGTATCGGCGTTCCGCGCCAAAGATATACGCGATCTGCATCGTTCGCTGCCTGCGTACGCGCCCACACCGTTGGTGAAAACAACGTCGAGTGCACGGATTTCGGGTTCGGCCCGACTGTTGATTAAGGACGAGTCTCACCGTTTCGGCCTGAAGGCCTTCAAGGCGCTGGGGGCCAGCTATGCCGTCTATAAATGGTTTGCCCAACGACAGGCAGTCCCTTCTGCCGAGCGGTTCTATCAAGAGTTCAAGCCGAGTGAAAAAGTGACTTTCTGTACGGCCACTGATGGCAACCACGGACGCGGTGTCGCCTGGGTGGCCGAGAAGCTGGGCCTGCGAGCGGTCATATTCATGCCGAAGGGTACCGTCAAGGCCCGTGTCGAGAACATCCGTATTCATGGTGCCGACGTCCATGTTGTCGACGGCGATTATGATGCGGCAGTGGCGTTGTGTGCCGAGCAGGCAGAGCGCAACGGGTGGCAAATCATTTCTGACACGTCGTGGCCGGGCTACCAGCAGATTCCCCGGTGGATCCAGGCGGGTTATGTGACCATGTTCGAGGAGATCCACGAGCAGTGCGAGGGCGAGATCGATATCGCATTCATCCCTGGCGGCGTTGGGGCGTTGGCGGCGACAGCAGCCTGGTGGTATAGCCAGGAGGCGTTTAGCCACGTCAAACTGGTCTCGGTAGAGCCGATATCCGCGGCGTGTTTGCTGGAGTCGATTGAGAACAGGGGAGAGCCGCGCAAGGCGAGTGGCGAGCTAAACTCAATGATGGCTGGATTGAACTGCGGGATGCCGTCGCAGGTGGCGTGGCCGCTGATTCAAGATAGGTTCGATCTGTTCATGACGATTGATGACGAGGCGGCAGAGGCGGCCATGCGATACTATCACCGAGGACTCGGTGGTGCTCCCTCGATTGAGAGTGGTGAATCGGGTGCAGCGACGCTGGGAGCGCTGCTGACTCTGAGTGAGAAGGAAGGGATGGCTGAGGCTCGTCGGTCGGTGGCTCTTGACGCGAACTCAACCGTGCTCCTGCTAAACACCGAAGGGGCAACTGACCCGGATGGTTGGGAGCGAGTGGTGGGGGAAGGGTAGTTATGCTTCTGCCGGGGCTGTTCGCCCGGGCCCGGAGACGAACAGCATGCGCCGGCAGATGATTGGTCGCGCGACCTGCTGTGAAACTATCGCCGCCGCAGTCTCTCGGCACTCACTCTGCCGGGAAGGCTAACTCGTTCCGCGCGATCCGGCTGCAGTGCGCACTTGGTGAGACCGGTCGTGCAGCCCTGCGATCGTTGCGGTGAATAGCCGTTGTCCCACGGTTCGTGGCGACAGCATCACTCTTACTTCTGGGGCATAGCTGGCGTTTTGTTGCGAAGTTGTAGGGAAAATGGGGCGGCGCTGTACAACGTCTAATCCGATCATAGCTTGACAAATGACTCCGCGTTCACGTCTTTGAAGACGTAAGCCATACTCACAGACCGCACAGCTTTGACCACGCGGCGTTATGGGCAGATTCAACATGAGAACGGTACAATGTGCAACACGGGCCGACGTACGCCCGGCAATGAATGAAGGGAGGTGGGCGGATGAAGTGAGACTTGTTGGATAGACACCCTCAGTCGCTGGAAATGCTCCGGCGCACGAGGGACAAATGGACAACTGAAAACATGGAGTTCTTGAGATGCTTAGAATGAGGCCTAAGACCCGAACAGCAATTGTGCTACTTATCGTAGCAATTGCGCTCGTTGCAATATCTCACGTTTCCAGCTCTGCGCAAGCCGTTCCAATGCCAAAAATCGGTGTGTTCGAGCCTGTTGCACACCCCGATAAGCCGGGAATGGTGCAACTGCTGCTTCGGTTCGCGCCAGCCGATTACTACACAGGAGATGGGACATTCACCGTAACGGCGCGTCCGCGGGAAGCTGTTCAGTACACTGGTCCCATGCAATGGACCATCAAGGCATTGCCGGATCAACCACACGAGGAGGTACTGACGATTCTTGTCCCACCTGATACAGTTAGTGGCCTTGCGCTCGACATTGAAGGCGAGGGTTTCTTCTTCCTGCCAATCGCCTACTTTGTTCACCGTGACGACTCGGTGGAGTTCTGGAAGGGCTACCCGCGCGGCCCACAACCACCCGCGGACCGAACGCAGAAACCCGATGACACACTGGAAATCCGCTTTTCCCTGCGAGATACTACTCAGCTGCGACAGGTGCTTGAGATTGTGGGCGAGTTGCCCGACAGCTCGCTTCGCAAGATGATCGTGACCAGGACGACGTTCAGGCAACTCAAGCAGATTTCCAATCTGGGTATCGATGCCAAGAATTGGGGTATACCCTCGGGGG
>WJKG01000303.1 GCA_014729205.1 candidate division GN15 bacterium
ACGACCGGTAGTGTTCATATACTTTGTCCAGGCTGGCCAGAAAGGCCTCGTCTTCCGCCGCCTTTTCAAGGCGGGCCTGAGGCAACATGGAGAGCATTTTGACCGGGTTCTGATAACAGCGCTCCCACATCGCGGCATCAAGGCGGATGAATAACCTGACCGTATCCCAGTTCCAGGAATACCAAAGATTGTTTGCCAGCTCCTGGAGCTTGCTGATTCGTTCAGGCAGTTTGGGCAGGACTAATAATTGCTTTACTCTCATACACTCATCCGTGTGTCAGATTCTGATTCGTACTTCGGTAATCTGTTAGCTATCCTGCCAAGGCGGCTGGAGCAACAAGAAACTGAGCCCTCAGATTGTGTGGAACACCACCGATGTACTCAATTGACGTTTTTTGTTTTGAATTCGGTAATTATTGCATAAGATTTACGCCATGAAAGCACCAAAACGAATAGGCATACTGACCGGCGGTGGAGATTGCCCCGGTCTGAACGCCGTCATCAGGGCTATTGTCAAGACCGCCGAGCATGATTACGACATGGAAGTAATCGGGTTTCTCGACGGGTACGAGGGGCTTATCCAAAACAGGTTTATCGACTTAGACGTTAAAGACGTCTCCGGTATCCTCTCTCAGGGGGGTACTATTCTCGGTACCTCAAACCGCGCCGACCCCTTTCGGTTCCCCGTATTACAGGGCGATGATTACGTATATCTCGATCGATCCCAGGAAGCCGTGCTTAATTTCGAGTCGTTGGGCCTCGACGCACTGATTGCTATTGGCGGCGACGGCACCATGGCGGCTTCGGCCGGTATGATGGAACGCGGTCTGCCGATTGTCGGCCTCCCCAAAACCATCGATAACGACCTCTGGGGAACCGATCAGACGTTCGGCTTTGATTCCGCTCTCGGGACCGCAACCGATGCGATAGATCGCCTGCAAACCACGGCCCAATCCCACCATCGTGTTATGATTGTTGAAGTTATGGGACGATACGCCGGGTGGATCGCCCTCGGCTCCGGTTTGGCCGGAGGCGGCGATATCATCATTATTCCGGAAATTCCCTACGATCTCGACGCCGTCAGTCGCCAGGTCAAACAGCGAAATTCACTAGGCAAGAACTTCTCTATTGTTGTCATCGGAGAAGGTGCCCGGGCCCAGGGCGGGGAAATGGTCGTCAAAAAGCGTATCGCCAATTCCCCTGACACCGTTCGACTGGGTGGTATTGCCAATCAACTGGCCGCTCAACTGGAAGGACTCATTAACATTGAATGCCGGGTCACAATCCTGGGACATCTGCTCCGGGGCGGCTCACCAACGGCTTACGATCGCATTCTGGCTACCCGTCTGGGAATGGAAGCCCTGCATCGAGTGTACAATCGTGAATTCGGCAAGATGGTGGCCTTGCAGAAGGGGAGTCTAACCTGCGTTCCCATTAAGGAAGTGGCCGGCAAACTCCGCAAAGTCACGGACGAACATCCTTGGGTGAAAACGGCTCTCTCTACCGGTGTCTGTCTGGGGGTCGACCCTGATCATCCGCTCGACGACGCGTTTGTCGAGGCTAAGTCCTGAATGCGTACAACACCTCTTTCGGCCCTCACATAAGGACGCCTGATAGTGATTTCTCTTGCCTTCCACGGGGCCGCGCAAACGGTCACCGGCTCCAAATATCTGCTGGAAACGGGCGACGAAAATGTATTGATCGACGCCGGCTTTTTTCAGGGACGCCGCGAGTTACGCTTAAGAAACTGGGCCTCGCCGGGATTCAATCCGGCCGATCTTCAACAGATAGTCCTGACTCACGCCCACATTGACCACATTGGCTACCTGCCCCGTCTGGTGAAACTGGGCTTCACGGGCAAGGTGTACGCCACGGCTCCAACTATTGATCTGGCCAAAGTGTCACTAATCGATTCGGCCCACATACAGGAAGAAGACGCTGAATATCGTAACCGTAAAAACCTCACCCGCCACCGTGTAGCCCTGCCGCTCTTCACGACCGAAGACGCCGAGCAGGCGATACGCCTGCTGACCCCAGCGCCCTACGGCCAGTGGCAGGATCTGTCTCGCAATCTCCGGTTCCGATACCACATCGTCGGCCATATACTGGGAGCGGCGTCAGTGGAACTGGAGGCAACCGACAACGACCGAAAAGTATCGATCTTGTTCTCGGGCGATGTCGGCCGGTACGGAAACCCGCTGAGCCTTAATCCCGAGCCCCCGCCGGAAACAGACTATCTCGTCTGTGAATCAACGTACGGGGACCGGATGCATCCACCGGAGGATCCGTACACTGAATTCGAGAAACTCATCAACGATGCCCGCAAGCGAAAAGCCATCCTCCTGATTCCGGCCTTTGCGATCAGTCGCACTCAGCAGATTATTTATCTGATCAACGATCTTATCAGGCACCGGCGAGTTAAACCGATTCACATCCACGTTGATTCTCCCATGGCCGTCTCCGCTACCGACATCTATCAGCAGTATCATGAATATCACCAGTTGAGTCATGATGAACTAAGCGAAGAGTGTCTGCTGGAGGGATCGAACGTCACTCTGCACCGCAAGCGTAAATCCTCCAAGACGCTGAATAAGTTGAAGGGTCCCGCCGTGATTATGTCATCCAGCGGCATGATGAGCGGAGGTCGCATCATGCACCATCTCATAAACCGCCTGCCTGACCCCGAAACAACTCTGGTGGTGGCCGGCTTCATGGCAGAGGGGACGTTGGGACGGCGGTTGGTCGATGGTGACAAGATTGTATACATCCACAAGCAACCCGTTGACGTCCGCGCCAAACTGGTGCAAATTCAAGGTCTGTCCGGACATGCCGACTATCATGAATTACTGCACTGGCTCGAGGGGATTCAGGTGCCGCCGAAGAGAGTGTTTGTAGTCCA